>NZ_CAAAFS010000134.1:0-16544 GCF_900634755.1 Protofrankia symbiont of Coriaria myrtifolia | reverse complement strand
GGACACTAGACCGTGAGAACGCCACGCCACGCCACGCGGCAGCACTTCACAACAAGGCCTGACCACCCTCGTTGGCTCGACCTCGTTGGCTCGACCTCGTTGTGGAGGCATCCTGACACCCGGCGATTCGGCGATTCGGCGATTGCCAACTCAACCTGCGGCTACCGTGACGGCATCGGGTCTGCGGCCTGCCCGGCGCTGGCATCGCGTGGGCGCGGGACCGATCGCGGCAATGGCATAACGCCGGACGGCCTGTCCCTGCCGAGAAGTATCCGGCAGGTCTGCTCGGCGTAAGCATCAGGGTCGGTTACCGTCCGCGCCCATTCCTGCGCTCGCTCACCAGCCTCCGCAAGGCAATCACGGTCGGACAGCAGCTGCAGTACTACCGCAGCAAGAGCCTCTGCGGACTCATCAGTTGGCGACCACCCGGTCACCCTGGCGACATAGGCATCTGCAGAGCCACCCGAGAACGGCGCAACGACAGGGCATCCTGCGAGCTGCGCCTCGGCCAGCACGATGCCGAATCCTTCCCCGCTGCACGGGGGCCGCACGCTTGTCCGGGTGCACAGGGCAAACAGGTCTGCAGCCGCGTAAAGCTTCGCCAACTCTGCATCGGACGGCGAGACACGCAGTTCGGCGTCATCAAAACGATCCAGAAAATGGATCAGGTCCGAAGGGGCCGGCCCCTGACCCGCCACGACCAGACGCACCGCGCCGAGACCTCTCCGAACCTGTTGGATCGCTTTTGCCAACTCAGGCAAGCCCTTCTGACGCCATTCCGACAGCCGGAAGACACTCAGCACCACTGGTTGACCATCCACACCAGCCAGCCGTGGTGTCTCCTCCAGGGTCTGACGCCACCGGGGATCGATACCAGGCGGCAGCACCACCGGGACCCCGAGAGGCAGGAGAGCGCCGGCGCTGAAGCTGCTGACGGTCAAAGGGCGCGCCCGCGCAAGCCGGGTGAGATATGTTCGTCGCAGTAGTGAAGTGCCCCAGATGTCGGTGCCGTGGAACACGACAAACGAGCGACGCGGCCGCGCAAGCGCCGCTACCGCTACCGCCACTGGGAGAAGCCCCGGATGCCCCACTAGCAGACACCGGACGGGCGCATACCGCCGCGCGGCGACCAGGGCGCGAGCGGCAAAGGCGGCCTTCGCAGCGAGCGTGGGACGGCGTCCGGGAGAAAGCAGGTCCACCCTGTGTACCTGTGCGCCCGACCTGTCGACTGCCTGTTCAAGCGTTGCAAGGTAGCGCTCGATGCCGCCACCGCGTCCCCGTGACGGCGCAAGTAGCAGCACGTCGCCGATCGGGCTGGTCCGCTCCGCGGGACGGTCGCGACGCATGGAGTTCTTCATGTTACGCATTGTGCTCGAGAAGCACTTCGAGTTGACAGCACCGACACGCCAACCCAGCCACCCCGTGCACGACATCCCGTGCACGCCTCCGAAGCCCGCGGGCCATCGTGGCGGAAGCGCACCGACCGAGGCACGCCAGAAGCCGCCATTAAATGCTTAACGTAATTTCCATGCTACTCTGAGTTGGCACCGATGTGTCACCTGGGAGCAGGAGAGCGTATGGACTGGAAGACTGCGGCCGTCCGCCTCGGCGGCGACCTCCGGCAGATAGCCGCTGTAGCCGGCCCGGCGACCGCGGGGCGATATACCGCCGCCACGGTTGCTCGACTACCAGCGGTCGTCCGGCAAAGGAACCTGAACGCGGTGGACGGGGCCATGACGAACCGGCCGTGGAAGTTCCGCCCGATGCCGGGAGTCGAGGTCATGCTACCCGGCCGCATGTTCGGCGGCGCACGGGAGATGTACTGCCGAGGTGTTTCCTTCGCCAGGCCCGGCTACGCACCCGCTCCCGGCGACACCGTAGTCGATCTCGGTGCCAACCACGGACTGTTCTCACTGATAGCCGCGGCAGCGGGCGCGCAGGTCCTCGCCGTCGAAGCGCAGCGCGGCTTTGGTGCGATCATCCAGGAACACGCGAGCCTCAACGGGTGCGCGGAGCGCATCCGGGTAGTGCACACGCTTGTCGATGCTGATACCGGAGTCCTGGCAAGCGCGGAAGGCCGGCGGGCCGCCAGCCATTGGGCCGGCGACGTTCCCACCACCGGAATGGTCGAACTCCTCGACTCGGCAGGCTTCCAGAGGGCCAGCCTCCTGAAGATCGATATTGAGGGTTCCGAGTTCGCGCTGTTCCAGGAAGCCGGATGGCTCGACCGCGTCGACCGCGTCGTGATGGAGGTCCACACGGAGTTCGGCGACCCGCTGACCCTGCTGGCCTCCCTGTCCGCTGCCGGCTTCGACACGGTCCTGCTCGACAACACCCTGCGGCCGGCAACGAGCCTCGGGCGCGACCCGTCCGGCTACATCTACGCGAGACAGGCGTCGCAGCGACTGCCCAGGAGGCGTCCACTGACCGAGGCGTCCGCACCGGCCACACCGCCTGCCTCTATGGCCGGAGTTCCCCCGCGGACCGCCGCCGACGAGCGGACGATCCAATGATCGGGCCGAGGCACTCCGCGACAACGACGCTCTCCCTACGGTCCATCGCGGAGCGTGCGTCCCACCAGATCGTGTTGCGCCGTAGGCTGCCTGCGCCCTTCGACCGGACCCGGATCTACGTGTCCTCCGAAGCCGGGCTGAAATACCTGCGCCCGAGACTCACGGGCGTCGACCCCATACTGCTCGGCCTTGTCCGCGAAGTGATCCGGACGAGCAACACGGTCTGGGACATCGGAGCCAACACCGGGCTGTTCGCGTTCGCCGCCGCGGCGGTGGCCGGCCCCGGTGGAACGGTACTCGCCGTCGAACCCGACACGGTCATGGTCAACTTGCTGCGACGGTCGACAGCACTGCCCGGGAAACGCGCCGGGATAGACGTCCTACCGGTAGCGGTCGCGGCTGATCCAGGTGTGAGCAGGTTCTGCATCGCGGCGCGCAACCGGGCCACCAACCACATCGAAGGATTCGGCAGTAGCCAGACCGGCGGCGTACGCGCCGTCCAGGTCGTGCCGACGATCACCCTCGACTCGCTCCTCGACCACTTCCCGGCCCCCGATGTGTTGAAGATCGACGTCGAGGGAGCCGAGCGCCTGGTCCTCGAAGGCGGTCTCCGACTGCTCCGCGAGACCCGGCCGACCATCATCTGCGAAGTTGCCCCGGCCAATGCCGGCCAGGTAACCAAAATCTTCACCGAACACGGTTATCGGATCTTTGATGCCTCTCATCCCGCCGGTACGCGCGAACCCGTCGACTCGGCGCCCTGGGCCACGCTCGCGCTCGCCGCAGGCCGCAGCGACCGGCCTGCCACTACGGATGAAGGACAACGGCGATGACCGACTACTCGACAGCCACGGTCCCTGCCAGGCTCACGAACCTACGAGACCGTATGTACGGCAGGTACGCCACCACGCACGCCGGTGTTAGGGACTCCACGGCGGACAGCCTGGTCTTCCGCCGGGAAATCCTGACCTACCTCCCAGCGGACCGCGATATCGACATCATTGACATCGGCTGCGGACAAGGGGCCATCGTCCGACAGCTCCTCGATGCCGGCTACCTTCGGGCACGAGGCGTCGACATCAGTCCTGAACAAGTGGAACTCGCCCACCGGGCAGGACTCGGCCACGCGGTCGATGTGGGTGACGCGATGAGCGTACTGCAGGCTGCGGGCGGCGTTGACGCAGTAATCGCCACGGACCTATTCGAGCATCTGACCAAGCCCGAGGTGCTCACTGTCTGCGATGCCGTCCATGCCGGGTTGCGTGAGGGTGGTGTGCTCATCGCACGAGTACCGAACGCGGTAAGCCCGTTTGGCGGAAACTACCAACACGGTGACTTCACCCACGAAACCGCGTTCACCGCCAGAAGCGCCCGCCAGGTGGCCCGGACCGTCGGCTTCACGCACGTCGAGATTCTTCCCTGTGAACCGATCGTCCACGGCGCGCGCAGTGCGCTGCGCTGGGCGGTCTGGCGAGCGCTCAGCGGGTCGCTCTCCGTCGCTCTCGCGGCAGAGACCGGTGTGTTACGAGGTCATCTGTTCACCCAGAACATTCTGGTCGTCGCTCGCAGGGACGGCAGACGGCCCAATGCCTGACGGCACGCCGGAACACCGTCCGGAACAACTCCACGAGCACCGGACAACGCCCGTTTCGCGACATTTCTGGTGCTCGGTGGCCTGGCCCGCGACGCGCGGCCTCCCGAGCCAGGCGTTCATGACCGCCGGCCACCCTCCGCTCACCCGGGGAGACATCTGTGATCACCAGAGAATGCCCTTTCTGCGACGCTTGTGGCGCCCGGTACTACGGCAGCCGGGACGCGGCGGTCTGGGCCAGATGCCACACCTGCCGATCGATCTTCCGTGACATCTCTGCAGCCGACTTCGAGGATCTCCACAAACAAGCGGAAGACGGTTCGACCTTGATCCCCCGCGCCGTCGAAGTGTCGGGCAACCAGCCGCGTGCCGAGCTCTGGCGGACGATCGGCCTGGCCGGATCGACCGTCCTGGAGATCGGACCGGGCTCCGGGCATCTGCTGGCCGCCGCCCGGGACGCCGGCCGACAGGTGTGGGGCGTGGAAACAAATCCGGCGCACCGCGCGCACATAGCGTCTGCCTGGGGGATCCGCACCGTCCACCCAGCGCTGTCGGACCTCCCGCCCGGCCAGACCTTCGACGCGATCGTTGCGATCAACGTCCTGGAACACATCCACGACATCCAGGGATTCCTGCAGGCACTGCGAACGCGCCTGTCACCCAACGGCGCGATCTTCATCTCGACGCCGAACTCGTCCTGCATCGTGCCCCGCGTCGTCGGGCCGTGGTGGTCGATGTTCAAGGAGGTCGACCATGTGGCGTTCCCGTCGGCCGTGGGAATGTCGGCAGTCGCCGCCGCTGCGGGCCTGGCGGTCGGTCGGGTGTGGACGAGCGAGCTCCCGTTGGAAACGCCGATCGGATTCGCGGTGGCCGCACGCGACTACCTCCGGCGCAGGCGGCAGGGAGCACACCACCGGGATGCTTCGCCCGGCCGTCCGCCGGCTGCCGGACCGCCCGCCGTCCGATCCGCTCACCAGCTCGCGGACCGAGGGGTGGTCGGACGGGTGAACCGCTTCAAGCCTGGCTGGGAGCCCAGCGCCCGGCTGATGGCCTGGCTCGGGCGAGCCGCCACCATCAAGGCCGTCCTCACCCATCCGGGCCAGGGAGCCTGACCCGTCCGACCGGGAGGTGGGCCTTCCGGTGATGCGACGCACCCAGCCCAGTCCTCGCATTCCGTAGTAGAGTCGCTACTCTTAGCTTAGATACGTCACCGTCTGCTATCTACCGACCATCCGTTCGAGGACCGGTACGCGCGATACCCGACCGCCTCGGCCGTGGCGGCACTCCACTGCCAGGGCACTCCTACCGATAAGGCCGGACATGCCGGGAATGCTCGAGAGCACTGCCACCCCGTACCGGGTGGCGGTCACACGGACGCGGACCGCGTCCTATCCCGACGTCGTGCCCTTCTCCCCGGACACCGCGTATCCCGAGTACGCGCACGGGCACCTCGGCCCGGCGGCGAACCCGGTGTATGCCGGCGTCCGCCGGGCCCTGGCGCTGGCCGGGCTGGACACGGCGAACGTGGACACCGCCCGCTGGAACCCGCTGGCCGATGTCGTCCCCCCGGGCGGGACGGTCGTGCTCAAGCCCAACCTGGTGCGTGAGCATCACCCGCGGGATCCACAGGGCTGGCGGTACGTGCTCACCCACGGCTCTGTGGTGCGCGCCGTCGCCGACTACGCGTTCGCCGCGG
This sequence comes from Protofrankia symbiont of Coriaria myrtifolia, assembly GCF_900634755.1. Taxonomy (NCBI): domain Bacteria; kingdom Bacillati; phylum Actinomycetota; class Actinomycetes; order Frankiales; family Frankiaceae; genus Protofrankia; species Protofrankia symbiont of Coriaria myrtifolia. The sequence goes on along the minus strand of NZ_CAAAFS010000134.1, from coordinate 10,744 downwards.
TCGGGGGCGCCGGCCGGGTGGTGATCGCCGACGCACCGCAGACCGACTCGTCCTTCGCCGCGATCGTGAGCGTGCTCGGCCTGGACGAGCTGCGCCGGTTCTACCGGGAGCGCGGGCTGCGCCTCGACCTGGTCGACCTGCGCCAGGAGGAGTGGACCACGGTCGACGACGTCGTCGTGGCCCGCCGCCGCCTGCCGGGCGACCCCGGCGGCGCGATCGCCTTCGACCTCGCCGCGGCCAGCGAGTTCGCCGACCACGGCGGAGCGGGCCGCTACTACGGCGCCGACTACGACAGCCGGGTGGTGAACTCCCACCACAGCGGCGGCCGGCACGAGTACCTGCTCTCCGGCACGGCCCTGCGGGCCGACCTCGTGGTGAACCTCCCCAAGTTGAAAAGCCACAAGAAGGCCGGGATCACCCTCGCCCTGAAGAACCTGGTCGGGATCAACGCGGACAAGAACTGGTTACCGCACCACACCGAGGGCCGGCCCGACACCGGCGGCGACGAGCATCCCAGCCGCAGCTCCCGGCACTCGCTCGAGCGGGCCGTGGCCACCAGGCTGCGCCGGGTGGCCATGCTCTCCCCCCACCTGGGCGGTGGCGTGCTGCGGCTGGCCCGCCACGGCGGCAGCCAGCTGTTCGGGGACGGTGACACCGTGGTACGCAGCGGTAACTGGTGGGGCAACGACACGGTGTGGCGCATGTGCCTCGACCTGAACAAGATCCTGGAATACGGCCGGCCGGACGGCACCGTGGCCGACACCCCCGATCCGGACCGGCGGCACATCGTCATCGTGGACGGGGTGATCGCCGGGCAGCGCAACGGCCCGATGAACCCCGACCCGCTGCCCGCCCGGTTACTGGCCTGCGGGACCACACCAGCCGCGGTCGACGCGGCCGCAACGTACCTGTTCGGTTTCGACCCCGACCGGGTGCCGGTGGTCCGCCAGGCGTTCGCCTGCCGCGCTCTGCCGCTGGCCCATGGCGACTGGCGCGACATCGAGATCGTCTCCGACCACGATCCGTGGCATGGACGCCTCGGGTCACTGCCGGTCGAGACGGTCCTGCGGGCCGAGGCGCACTTCGCCTGGCGGGGGTACATCGAACACCAGTCACCGCCGGCGGTGCCCCGATGACCCGGGCCTGGGCGGCCTCACGAACGACCGCGGGGGCGGCGGCACGGACGGTCCCGGCGCGGGCGGGCTCGGTGTTCGGCTCCCGGGCCGCCGCCGCCGCGTTCGACGCCGCCTGCGCCAGTCCGCTGGTGCGCGGCCACCTGCGCACGCTCGCCAGGTTGGAGGCGGCCGAGGCGGCCGAGGTCCACCAGTGGCAGGTGTCCCGGCTGGCCCGCTTCCACCGGCTCTGGGGCCGGTCGGTGCCGTACTACCGGGCACATCCGGAATATCTCCAGGCCTGTCTCCAGGGCCGGCTCGACGAGCTTCCGGTGCTGGGCAAGGAGACCGTCCGCGGCCTTGCCGGCTCCTTCAGCAGCCCGCGGGTGCCCGCCCGGCGGGTCACCACCGGCGGCACCGGCGGGCGGCCGCTGGATCTGCGGATCTCCTACGCGTCGTTCTTCACCGAGTGGGCCCACATCGCCCACGTGTGGGGACGGGCGGGGGTACGGCCGACCGACCCGAAGATCACTTTCCGGGGCGGCAGTCTCGGCGCGGGCTTCGCCGGCCAGCCGATCCTGTTCCAGCCGACGTACAACCACTTCCTGGTCTCCCCCTTCCACCTGTCGGACCGGACCTTCGCCGATCTGCTGGACCGGCTCGGCGACTTCCGGCCGGTGGCCGTCTGGGGGTACCCGTCGGCGGTCACACCGTTCGCCCACTGGGTGGCGCGGACCGGGCCGCACCGCGCGCTCAGCCGCGTCCGCGCGGTGCTGCTGGCCAGCGAGGGCGCCTTCGACTGGCAGGTGGCGCTCTTCCGGGAGGTCTTCTCGGCACCGGTGGTCCGCTGGTACGGCCAGAGCGAGAAGGTGGTGTTCGCCGGTGAATGCCCCTGCCGCCCGGGCGCCTACCATCTCGCCCCCACCTACGGCCTCACCGAGGTCGTCGACGGACGGATCGTCGGCACCGGAATGACCAACGCCGCCATGCCGCTGGTGCGCTACGACACCGAGGACGCCGGCACCCTGCTGCCCCCGGGGTCGCGCGGCGCCCGCTGCGTCTGCGGCTCGTCGTTCCCGGTGCTCACCGACGTCCGCGGGCGTTGGGACCAGTCCCTGGTCTACGGGGCGGACGACGAGCCCATCTCCACCGCGGCCCTGAACTTCCACGACGGCGCCTTCGCCGTCTTCGACCGGTTCCAGTTCCACCAGGAGCGTCGCGGCGAGGTGGAGTTGCGGGTGGCCGCCGCCCGGCCGCCGGCGGCCAGCGACCTGGCCCGGGCCCGCCACCTCCTGCAGGAGCGGGTGGGCGACCGCCTGCGGGTGTCGGTGGCCGTCGTCCCCCCGGAAACGCTGCTGAGCGTCCGCGGAAAGGGCGTGACGGTGGACCAGCGCTATCGACCCGGCCCGGCCACGGAAATGTCCCGAAATGTCTGACCAACAGGTCCCGGGCCACCGACAACATTTTTCGAACCGACCAGGGAGAGAAGTGAGACGAACGTGGACGTTATGAACGAATCCGCGGTCACGGGGGCGATGACGCCGGTGGCGGACCGCCCGGTCCTCGTCGACTGTGCCGGTGCCCGCATGGGTGGCGCACTGCGTTTTCTTCTTGAACTCGACGGGCATCTGGCCAGAAGCGGTCACCCCAACATCCGGGTTATCGGCCGGGATCAGGCGATAACCCCGGCCTGGCTCGCCCGCCGTGAACGACCAGGGCGGTTCGCCCGGGCGATCGCACTCAACAACGTCGGGTTCACGCTGACGTCCGGAACGCGTTACGTGCTGCTCCGCAACGCGCTGCACTTTCTCCGGCCGGCTGAACTGGAGCGCATCGGCTCGTGGCTGGGCCCCCGGATGTCGCGGCAGACACGGATCGTCCGGCAGACCGCTCGCCGCGCCGACATCGTGATCGTACCGGCCGCCAGCATGGCCGAACGGGTCCTCGACGCGGTTCCGGAACTGCTGTCCCGGCTGGTCATCCGCCCACACCCGCTGTCAAAGCCCGACCACGTATCCACGCGGCCGTGTGAACCGCACCTGCTGCTCTGCCCTGTGCTGTTCTCGCCGTGGAAGAGCATGGCGACGGTACTACACCTGGTGGACCAGGCGGTCTCGGCACTTGCCACCGAAACCGGCGTCGACCTGCAGGTCATCGTCACCGCGACCCGTGAGGAAGCCGCGGCCGAGGGACTTGACGGCCATACCCGCCACCTGCAGTTCGTCGGCCGCCTGGCACCGCAGGAACTGGCACGCTACCAGAACCGTTGCCGAGCGCTGATCTACCCGACGCGCATCGAGTCGTTCGGGTACCCGCTGGCAGAGGCACGGCTCGCCTCGGTGCCGGTGGTGGCGCTGGACATCGCTCACAACCGTGATATCGCGGGGCCTGTCCTGGTCCCGTACCAGCGGGAGGAAGCAGCGGAGATCGCTGCGGCCATCCACCGCGCTTTGAACTCCACTTTCGCGCCGGAACCGGTCAACCCGTTCGATCCGGACCACTACTTCAGCTGGCTACTCGGAACACCGGAAAAGGCAGCATAGCTAATCAGGCGCCGCATGGGCCGCGCTGACCGGCAGACGCACTGTCCTTATCCATTCTCCGGGTGCACGGACGGCTGGCGCACGGCGTCTGCTCCTCGAGCTCGAGGGCTTCCTGACGGACAACCATCGCCTGGATAAATGAAGCAGAGGCGACACCATGATTTTTCGATCCGTGTCGGCGCGGCCATCACAGCCGTCGCTCCCGTACACAGCCCCTTCCAGAGCCGGTGTCGAGGTGTCGCCACCACCGGGGTCCGTACCGGTCACCGCAATCATTCTGGCGCGTGACGAATGTCGGGACATCGCCCGGGCGGTCCGGTCGGTCGGGTGGTGCAGGCAGGTAGTGGTCGTCGACTCCGGCTCCACCGACGGGACCCCCGACATCGCCCGGACGCTGGGCGCCACCGTGTGGGAGGAACCATGGCGCGGCTTTGCCGGCCAACGCGAGTGGGCAATGCGCCATCCCGGCGTCCAGCACGACTGGGTGTACTTCCTCGACGCCGACGAGTGGGTTCCCGTCGAACTTGCGACGGAGATCGCTGAACGGCTCGGGCGGGAGGACTGCGCCGCCTACACCCACCGCCGCCGGTTCTTCTTCCTCGGACGCTGGATAGCCCACTGCGGGTGGTACACCAACAGCTGGCAGGCCCGGCTGCTCGACCGACGATTCGCCTCGTTCGCCACCGCAGAGGAATTCAGCGAACGCGCGTCGGTCAACGGCGCAACACTGGCTCTCGAACATGACGTCATCGACCAGGACAGCAAGGGACTGGCCTCCTGGCTGCACAAACACATCACCTACGCGGAGCTGGAGGCACGCCGCCGGGGCACCCCTACCAGACCGTTCCAGCGGCTTCGGCAGGTGCTCGTCGACAACCAGACGACGAGCACCAGACCACTGTCCCGGGCCATCGCCCGGGATGTCATCTTCCCCCTGGTGCCCCTCAAGACACCGGCAATATTCTTCTATATGTACGTGTTCAGAAGTGGCTGGCGGGACGGCTGGCAGGGATTGGTATTCTGCCTGCATCGGGCCTGGCACGAAAAAATGATCTACATCCTGAGCAAGCCCGCAGCAGCACCGCAAGAAGCTGTCTATCCCTTCGAGACAGTACTTGCCGGCCCGGCACCGCTCTCTCCAGAGCCGCACCGGGTCAGATAACCCGCCAGGTGAACCAGCTACGGTGCCAGTGAAGATCCCACATCCGCGTCACGGCTCATACCGGCGGGTTCCTTTTGTCCCACATCAAGATCACGGCTCAGAAATCTTGACCTGAAAGTTGGCCATTCTCGATCATGGTTGGGGGTTTGAGGACGGGATTGGTATGGACATCGACCGGCCGTGCAAACCGAGGGCCTCATGCGGCCGGACGTGCTTGAAGATCTGCCGGTAGGCCTCGGCCTCACGGACGAGATCATTCAATGTTTCGATCTCGTGCCGGTAGAGGTGTTCGTACTTCAAGGACCCGAACGCCCGTTCCCGCACACCGTTCTGACCGGGGCTCTTGCGTCTGGTACGGATGTGCAGCAGCTCGGGACGGGACCCGAGGAAGCGCGCGAACGCCGCGCCCTTGAACGCCGCACCGTTGTCGGTGACCAGCTTGATCCTCGTGATCTCGTCGGTGGCCGGGTCAACGAGCTGGTCGGCCAGCGGACGTCCGCCGGCGAGCCGTTCGGCCTCGGCGATCGCGATCTGCACGGCGGCGATCACGTCCGCGCCGGTGCAGCTCGGTCCGATGTGCCAGCCGTACTCGTACTTCGAGTAGTAGTCACACACGCCGGCCAGCCGCCAGGTCCCGCCGGTCGTGGTCTCATATTCGCTGAAGTCCAGCTGCCAGACCTGGTTCGGCCCGGTGGGCGGGTCGGCGAACGCGGCCCGCCGCGCCTTGGCCAGCTGTCGGCGTTCCCTCTGATAGTCGACGGGTTGGAGCAGGTCCCGACGGCGTAACGTCCGCTCCACCGACGAGCACGAGGCGGTGTGCCCGTCCGCGCGCATCAACCCGTAGATCTTGCGATGCCCCCAGGTGGGCCAGTCCGCGGCGTACTTGGCCGCGATCGGCTCGATCGCGTCGACGACCGGCGCCGGCCACGGCCCCTTCACCCGGCCGCTGGTTCGGGCCTGGGTCTGCCAGCGGGTGTAGGCGCGGCGCGGGATGCCGAGCAGAGCGCAGAACCTCGTGGTCGGCATCGCCGCGTCTTGGCGGATCACCCAGGGGTCCTCGAAGGGGCCAGGCGGCCCTCGGCCGACTTCTTCCACACCCGCAGCTCGACGTGGGCCTCACCGAGCGCGGTCTTGAGCTCCTCGACCTCGGCGGCCAAGGCCTCTTCCCGGCTCGACGGCCGGGGGGGGACCCGCCCGTGAGCAGCCCGGCCTTGCCGGCCTCGAGGAACTGCTGCTTCCACTTGCCCCTCATCTCCAGCGCAGCATCACCTTCCGAGTATCCGTCTTCTACATTCGACGCTGGGCTCTGACCCGGCCAGTTACCCGACCGAGCCGTCAGCCTGCTACCGGGTCTCCTCGCAGCTACCCGGATCGGGCTTCCACCGGCAAGCGACGACGACCTTACGACAGACAGATCAGCCGCTCACACGGCATCATCTCCTGTCTATTGGGCGCACGAAAAGCCAAGGCTAACCTCACCCCTCGGCTTCAGAATACTGATTCCTAAGGCTCGCACCACGGCAATGACGACGCCAGAGCATCTCCCCGGCTGCGAGCGCCACGAGTGTGGACAGCGCATTGGCCCACGCAAGACCGATCATGGTCGGCTCTACGGCTACGCCGAGGGCGAAGACGACCGCCCCGAGTCCCTGCGACGCAGCTGCAGCCCGCTGAGCCGTCGCTCCGACCAGTCTCCAGGTGCAGCCCTGGAGGCAGAAGGCAGCGATACCGCCCAGCAGAAGCACCTGCGCCACTGGGACAGCCGGCGCAAAGCCAGCACCGAAGACCAACGGCACGGCATGCGAGGCAAAGGCAGCTCCGACACATGCAATGGTCGCTACAACCAGTGTTCCCCGTACATCGATTCCGGCCGACCGACCAACCAGCCCCCGCAGGGCGTTCGCCGTCCCCAAAAATCCAAGAAGCTGGCCAACAGAAGCGCCTACGGCATACCAACCGACATCGTCACGGGCTAGTATGAGCGGAGCGACCAGGAGGTCAAGCCGGTTGTTCAGATACTGCATCGTCGTGGCCAGCTGTATTTCCCGCGCAAGCCGCGTCAGGCGTTTGCCGATCACAGCCCGTTGCAACCTCACCCATGGGCGAGGAACGGACGGACCGAAGAGCACGACGGTCAGGAATGAGAAGACGATACAACACACCACCACTACCACCCCGTGGGGGTGGATAATACCGGGAACGGCTGCTACAACGGCGATCAGGACAGCGTAGATCAAAGGCTGCAGGCAACGTAGAACCAGATAGCGCTGATAGTTTCCGGCCAGTAGCATCAGACCGCTTTGAAATTCCTGCAATATGGTTAGCACCACCAGAACCAGAAATAGCGGTAGCAGGACCGGAAAGAGGACGCCGCCCAGGCCTAGGGCCCCAACCAACGAGGCTGCGGTCACTGGCCGTATTGTTGTCACCGCCACTGATGCCAGCTGCCGAAGCCGTGCTGGTTCACGATCGGCACCCAGATCCCTGCCGACAACTATCAATGCCTTGTCAACGGAAAAAATACCGATCCAGCCAAGGAACTGCGCCCAGGTGGCGAGAGTGGTGACGGTACCGCGTCCAGCCGGGCCGAGGATCCGGGCGACGACCACACCGGTCATCATCGCGAAAAGCTGTGCAACGAATAGCGTGGCGTCCGCATTTCTGCTTTCCAGGACTGACGGGCCGGCGCTCATTTCCTGCCGTACGGCCCGCCTGGCAACCTTCATAGAGCACTACCAACCTTCACAGAACAGTATCACGCGCCAGTCATGGATCATGCAGTACCTGGAGCTAACTGGGTAGGCTAGCGGGCTGTCGGGCTAGCAAGGCGAGTCGATTCGACGGACGCCGTGCCATAGTGGTGAGGAGCTGGCTTCGCCGGACGTTGGGCGCGTCCGGCGAAGATCCGTGTGTACACACCGCTGCCACGGCTGCCCGTCTCGGCGACGTTCCACACGGACAGACCTGCATGGATCACTTTCCATATCGCGGTGCGAGCCATACTTGCAGCGCCATGGATATACGGACCGCATTCGCGCGCCTCGAATCCCTCGAGACCGACGACCCGAAACAGGTGATCAAGGCTGGCCGGGTCGTACCCGGTCTCATGGGTGAAATCGTGGTAACGGTGCATCCCGCCCCAAGGCGACTCCGCGTTCGCGGTCTGGAGTATGACTGAACCACCCGGACGCAGCGCCTTCGAAATGAGGTCGAGAAAGGTGAGGACCTCGCTCTTGTGAAGGTGCTCAATAATATCGAAACCGGTGATAAGATCGAATTCACCGGCATGACCGGGCAAGTAGTCCAGTACGTTCGCGCATTCGACGTCGGGCCACACCCGTCGAGCGACGGCTGCCTGTTCGGGACTGACATCGATGCCGACGATGTTATGGTAACCGGCTTCCTTGAGAAGGTAGAGGAAGTTCCCATGACCGCAGGCCACATCAAGGCAGCGTGCCTCTCGGTCGCTCGGCAACCATCCCCGAAGGCGATGTTGACAGGCAGCCGCCCACCGCCGGTATTCGGCATCGGTCAGCTCGAGCAGGTACGGAAGCTTTTCAGTAGTGTACCGGTCATAGATGCGGGTTCGATAGTCCGGGATGATGCCCACCGTAGCAACGACTCCGTTCTTTTCTTCACTATCTGGTCAACGCATGCAACATTGCAACACGGTGTCATTATGACGGTTTGAGGCTCACAAGTGGGGGATCTGCGATGCAACACGCCGACTGTCGGTCGAAGCTGAGATATCCCATCTACGGACCTTCTGAGCGCCTTCGTCGGGTTGGTTCTATCTCGGAGCGTGTTTGAGAGTCCAGCCCGTCATGCTCGGGCGGACCCCTGGCCGCATCGCTCCCCGCACACGCGGTGCCCCTCGTCGGACGTCGTGGTCGGGTTGCGGTGCACGGGGACCCCGCTTGGCCGATACAACTCATCTGGTATCGGTTCGGCCCGGGGTTCCTTGTCAATCTTCGATCGGCAAGGTTCGGGTCTTCCCAGGAGCCACCCGGACGCGGCTCACCGAACGAACGACGATTCTCAAACACGTTCTTAGCTTGTCGTTTGAGTGCGCCACGAGCGCAGAGGGGATGGATGGCTGGTAGGTGATCCGATCCTTCTGTGGTGCTGTGTGGGAGATGAGGGTTTTGTGGCCCCTTGGAGCCGCCCGGCGGGTGGGAGGCTTCAAGCCGCCCCGAGCTGCATTAGCTGAAGACTGTTGTGGTGAGCGTCGGGGAAAAGGCGCGCTGTGAGCGCGTCAGGCAGGGAACGGGAAGACGAGCGCGAGCGAATCGCCGTACGTGTCGTAACAAGCAGACGGCATCGGAACTGGGGTTTGTTAAATGATCGCAGGACAGAGCCTGGCGGGTGTCCCGTCTTCTGGCCAGGTGGTGCCCGGCATAGAGGTGACGTGAGCCCGTTCTGCCGCTCTCGCACGGAACGTGGGAAGGCGTGTGTCGATAGTTCCGTTCGCGCAGGGTGGCGGGCGGGGAGAGGGAGTGCGCCGCACAGCGGAAACTGGAGGCGCCGAGTACCGACGGGGCACACGCCGGCGGACCGGCTCGTAGTAGCGACGAAACCCCGTAATGGGGGTGGAGCGAAGGGGCCGGCTTGTCCATGGTGGATTCGTTCGGGCAACCAGCGATGCTGGGAGGGATCGAGTGGAGACATCGACGTCTACAGAGAAGCCGTTTAAGATATCGAAGGACCTGGTCTGGGTAGCGTACCAGAAGGTCAAGGCCAATAAAGGCGCACCGGGAGTGGACGGGCAGTCCATCGACGCGTTTGAGAAGGATCTGAAGAATAATCTGTATCGGATCTGGAACAGGATGTCGTCGGGCAGCTACTTCCCGCCTCCGGTGAGGGCGGTGGAAATACCGAAGGCGCATGGCGGTGGGGTTCGTGTGCTCGGTGTGCCCACCGTGGCCGACCGGGTTGCTCAGACCGTGGTGGCGATGACGTTGGAGCCGCGTATGGAACAGGTCTTCCATGACGGGTCCTACGGCTACCGGGTAGGGCGGTCCGCGTTGGATGCGGTGGGGGCATGTCGGCAGCGGTGCTGGCAGAGGGACTGGGTCGTCGACCTGGACATCCAGGACTTCTTCGGAAGCTGCCCGCACGACCTGATCGTCAGGGCGGTGGAGGTCAATACCGACCAGCCGTGGGTGGTGCTCTACGTCCGGCGCTGGCTCACAGCACCGGTCTGCTACCCCGACGGTTCGCTGGTGACGCCGGATCGTGGAACCCCGCAGGGATCCGCGGTGTCGCCTGTTCTCGCCAACGTGTTCCTCCACTACGCGCTCGATCTGTGGCTGGCACGGGAGTTCCCGGGCCTGCCCTTCGAGCGTTACGTGGACGACGCGGTGGTCCACTGTGCGACCCGGCGGCAGGCCGAACAGGTACGCACGGCAATAGGCCGGCGGCTGGAGGAGGTCGGGCTGCGTTGTCACCCGGCCAAGACCAAAGTGGTGTACTGCAAGGACAGTGGTCGACGTGGCTCGCATGAGCACACCTCGTTCACGTTCCTGGGATACACTTTCCGCCCGCGCAGGTCGCGGAACAGCAGAACGGGACGGAACTTCACCTCGTTCAGCCCCGCGATCAGCCGGGACGCGCTGACGGCCAAGGGCACGGAGGTCCGCTCCTGGCGGATCCACCGGCGTACTCGGGCGACCCTGGAAGACCTCGCGCACACGATAAACCCGATCGTGCGGGGTTGGATGAACTACTGGGGCCGGTTCAACCGGGCCGAGCTGTATCCGCTGCTCAGACGCATCAACGCCTACCTGATGAAATGGGTCCGAAAGAAGTACAGACGGCTGCGTGCCTACAAACATGCCAGGGCATGGTGGAAAACGGTCACAGAACGAGGCCGTGGACTGTTCGCGCACTGGTCGTGGATAAGGGACGCCTGGATGGCTGGATGAGAA
>NZ_CAAAFS010000133.1:0-5598 GCF_900634755.1 Protofrankia symbiont of Coriaria myrtifolia | reverse complement strand
TCGTACGAGTCGCCGACGCTCCCGACGGACGGTGTCGCTCCGGCCTCGACAAGCCGGTCGGTGTAGCGGATAGACGTGTACTGCGAACCCCTGTCGGAATGGTGCACAAGACCGTTCAGCGGCTCGTCTTTGCGGCCCCAGATCGCCATCTCCAGCGCGTCGAGAGGAAGGTCGGTGCGCATGGTGGTGTCGAGCCGCCACCCGACAATCTTCCGGGAGCAGACGTCAACCACGAACGCCACATACACCATGCCCGCCCACGTCGGGACATAGGTGAAGTCGGCAACCCACAAGGCGTTCGGCCGGTCCGCGGTGAACTGCCGGTCCACCAGGTCCGCCGGCCTGGCCGCGGCAGGATCGGCGCGGGTCGTGCGGGGCCTGGCCCCGCCGCGTAGCGCCCCGGTCAGCCCGGCAGCCCGCATCAGACGCTCCACCGTGCACCGGGCCACCGTGATCCCCTCCCGGTTCAACACCCGCCACACCTTGCGCGCGCCGTACACCTCGTAGTTCTCCTTCCACACCCGCTCGATCTCGGCGAGGAGTTCGGCGTCGCGCAGTGAACGCGCCGACGGCAGCCGCTTCTTCGCGGCGTAGTACGTCGACGGGGCAACCTGCAACACGTCGCAGATCGGCTCGACCCCGCCGAGGTCTTCCTTGTGCTTGTCGATGAAGGCGACTACCGAGGCAGCCGCGGGTCGGTGAAGTCGGCCCGGGACGCGGTTCCAACCTTTCAGCCGGTCCGTTTCCCCGGGCCGCTTCCCGCACCCGGCGTGCCCCTTTCAAGGCACCGGGCGCTCCACAAGTCCCGCTGTGGCTCGGATGTGCTCGTCAGGCAGCGGCAGGCCAGGGAGAAGGGATGACTGATCCCCGGTATCGGTAGCGTGTGGTGCTCACCTTCTCCGGATCGAACAGTTCCCGGCTCTGGCCTGTAGGCCACCATCCGCCGCCGCAGTAGCGGTGGCGCAGTTCCTTCCACGTGGACCGGCGATGCTTCCGGCGTATCCATCGCCACACCGTCTCGAACACGTAATGCTTCAGGTAGGCGAAGGTCACCGACGACACTCCGGGCCGGAAATAGGCGCACCAGCCCCTCAGCACAGGATTGAGCCTGCGGATCAGATCATCGAGAGGCTGGTTCACCTCGACATCGCGGCATACCGTCTTCACCTTGGCCATGACCGCCTTGACGGACTTCTTGGCCGGATAAGAGTAGACGTAGTACTCGCGCATGCCTTTCTTCCGGTGGCGCTGGATACGCCACCCGAGAAAGTCAAGGCCGTCATCGATGTGGGTGATCAGAGTCTTCTCCCGCGACAGGCGCAGACCCATCGTGGACAAGACTCCCGCGATCTCCTCTCGCAAGGCTTCGGCGTCGGCTTTGGTGCCTTTAATCACCAGGCACCAGTCGTCGGCATACCGGACCAATTTGAAGTTCGGCAGGCCATGCCGCAGACGCTTGGCCTTCTCTGTCTTGCCAGTCCCCGGGCCACCTGGTGACCGGGCGACATGCTCGTCCAACACGGACAAGGCGACATTACTGAGCAACGGCGAGAGAATCGACCCTTGCGGGGTGCCGGCGGTGGTAGGTCTCACCAAGCGATCCTCAACGAGGATACCTGATTTGAGAAACGCCTTCACCAGGGCCAGGACACGCCTGTCTCCGATCCGCGCCCGCACTCTGCCCGTTAAGGACGTGTGCGAGATTTCATCGAAGCAGGCTTTGATGTCTCCTTCCACAATCCACTCGTAACACCGTGGTTTCGAGGTCAGATACCGAATCTCAGCCACCGCGTCGTGAGCCCGGCGCATCGGGCGGAACCCATAGGAGCATGGGAGGAAATCCGCCTCGAAGATCGGCTCCAGCGCCAGCTTCAGCGATGCCTGGACCACCCGGTCGGTGATGGTCGCGATCCCCAGGCGACGCAGCTTACCGCCCGCCTTGGGGATCATCCGCTCCCGCACCGGCAACGGCCGGAAACTGCGATCCTTCAACGCCGAACGCAGCCCGTCGAGGTATTCGGGTATCCCGATCCGCGCCACTATCGACGCGGCGGTACGCCCGTCCACCCCGGCGGTCCTGGCACCTCTGTTGCCCCGCACCCGATCCCACGCCACCAACAAGAACGCGGGATCGGCCACCAAATTGAACAGATCGTCGAACTGACGACGGGCATCTTCACGCGCCCACCGGTGCAGCTTGGTTTGGATCTCCAGTACCCGGCGTTCGGCCCTGAACAAGGCGGATTCCGGTTCGTCGGTATTCACCGGCGAAAACCTCCTGGCCTTCCAGCATCCATCACTGCAGACTTGCTGGCTGTCTTTGCCCTGCGTCCGGCTTTCCCGGACTCCGAGACGGGTCGCTACGCCCGCGACTACTACACAGCCTCCGCCCCATCCGCCAGCCCACAGCCGGAACGGGCCTACCCGCTGCCGTCCTGGCTGGACAGCCCGCGGGCGACTGCCGGATGGTTCCCACGTTCACCAAGCAATCGATCGGTCAGTGAGGCGCCCAGCTCTACTCCGGCAGCATCGCCACGGTTACGCCGCAGACCTTCGCCCTGGCCTCCTCACCGCCGGAACTACGCGGCTTCGGAGTTGACGCCCGAACACAACATCGTCCGACCGTCACGCGCTGCTCACCGGCCCATATCCACCAGATTTGAGCACGGCTTCGCGGTTACGGAGCTTCAACCACTGGTTCACTTCCGTTACACCTTCTGACCTGGCCGAACAGGCCCGCGCCGTCTGGCAGTCCCGGCACGGCCTGTCTTCGTCGGGGCCGCTTGCCACCCTCCCCGGCGTTCCTCCGGATCAGGCTGCCCCCTGGCTTCACCGGGCTGCTGCGACAGCCCAGCGGGAAAGGTCTCTCACCCCTCCTCGATTGTCTCGGCGCCTCGTGGCGCACAGCTCCCGCGCAAAGAAAGCCGACGCCGCTTTCAGGATCTCGTTCGCGCGCTTCAGCTCACGAACTTCACGTTCCAGCTCGGCGATACGCGCGGCATCCGGTGTGGTGGTTCCCGGACGAGTACCCTGGTCGACCTCAGCCTGATTCACCCACAGCCGCAGCGTCGCCGGATGCACATCCAGCGGCTTCGCGACCGTCGAGATCGCACGCGACGCCTCCGCCGGCTGCTCACGACGCATCTGCAGCACGAGCCGGACGGAACGTTCACGGAGCTCATCGGGATACTTCCTGGGAGCGGGCACGACTCGATCCTCTCAAACGGACCGGTCTCCACCGAACCCGGGGCGGTTCAGTCTGCCGACCAGTCGGGGTTCGCGAGGCCAAGTCCAGAGATTTTGATTGCGACGTTCGAAGCCTCGGCGATGCGGGCCAGGCTTGAGCTCCACGCGATGATCGCCTGTGGATCGCGGTGGATCGGCATTCCGGTGTGATTGATGATGATCTGTACCGACGGGTACTTAGGGCCTGGAAATAAATAATCTTATCAATCAATCTGATTTTGATGGTCGGATCGTATAGTTCCACTCCCCGTGAAACAGATGCTCCGTTCTGTCGATGATCGCCATTTCGTCGTCGGAGATCTTGATGCCTTTCTCGTCAGTCTTCTCATCGAGTTCGGCGTGGACCTGCAGGCCGGTCCGTGTCGTGGTGGAGCCGATGAGATTGACCACGACTTCGTGGCTTTCCAGGGGGCGGCCACGCCAGTTCATGGAGATGTGGCTGAATAGCCTGTGCTCGATTTTGTTCCATTTCGATGTGCCAGGCGGGAAGTGGCATACGGTGACTTCGATTCCGGTCCTTGCGGCGAATGCGGCGAGTTCGGTCTTCCGCAACCGGCTGCGGCAGCTGTTCGAGCCGCCGGCGTCGGCGGTGATCAGCAATTGTCGGGCGTGCGGGTATGCCTGTGAACCGACCTTGTCCCACCAGCGGCTGATGGTCGCCAATGCGAACTCGGCGGTGTCCGCACTGGTTCCCACTGTCACCCAGCCGGAGTCCTGTGTCAGGTCGTAGATCCCGTATGGAACGGCTTTCGGGATGTCGGGATCCGGAAAATCATGGTCCTTCACATGTACCAGCCGGCCTGTAGGTTGCCATTCTCTTCCGCCGTTGTCGTAGTTCCCGACGAGTTCTTTTTTCTTCGTGTCCACCGAGATCACAGGCTGTCCTGCCGTCTGGAACTCGGCGACCTGGCCGGCGATGTACCGGAACTGGTCATCCCGGTCGGGATGACTCGCGCCTTCCACTGTCTTCGCGGGAGCCTGCACGCTGTAGCCCATCTCCGGCAGGAGGTGGCGAAGGACCGTGTGACTCGCCTGGAATCCCTGCCGCGCCAGTTCCTCGGAAAGCTTCCGGGTCGATTTAGTCGTCCACCGAAGTGGACACATCGGATCACCGCGGCTTTCTGGCTCCACGAGAGCGTCTAATGCCTCTAGCAGACCTGGCTGCGCCACGGAAGCCGGTTTCCTTCCGCCGCCATCCCGTCGGACGCGGTGGGACGGAGCCATCCCGCTCCGTATGTCGAGCGCGCCTCGTTGAACGGTCGTTCGAGAGATCCCCGAAGCCTTCGCGATGGCCGTGATTCCCCCGTTCCCAGCATCTCAGCCACGGCTCCCGCCAGCAGCCGCTGCTGCCCCTCATCCAAATGAGGGAGAATTTTTTCGAACATCGAAGAAAATTCCTCTGCGGGAACCAGGAAATCTGTAATGGGTAGATTATTTCATACCCGCTTCGGGTGGCGGTGGAGATGGGATGGGCCTGCGCGGAGGCAGTCTATTCTCCGTGATCGTAAAACACTTATCCCACATACAGATCTTGATTGTTTTATTTATTTCCAATCTCTTGATGGTGCCGTGGTGGACATAGTCATGGGTGCGCTTCTCCATGGTGCCGAAGCTGATCGGGAGCAGTGGCTGGGTTCGGTCCAGCGCCTGGACCTGGGTCTTCTCGTCCACGCACAGCACGACCGCGCCCGCGGGCGGGTTGAGGTACAGGCAGACGATGTCGGCGACCTTGTCCGCGAACGCCGGGTCCTTGCTAATCTTGAATGTGCCCTGCCGGTGCGGTTTCAACCCGTTTTCGCGCCACAGCTTCGCCACATAATGCCAAGACACGGACACCCCCGTGGTGCGGGTGATGTACCTGGCCATTTCCCGACTCGACCAGTGCGAGAGGCCGGTTTCCGTCGGTGGAGTGGTACGAGTCAGAGCAAGGACACGACTGCGAATACGTGCCGGCACCTGCTCCCGCGGCGCCCCGCGAGGTCGGTCGATAAACCCGCAGACACCCTCAGTCTCGTAACGGGAAATCCACAGGTCTACCGTCGGTCGCGAAACCCCGACCCGCGACGCGATCTCCTTCTTCGGGAGACCCCCGGCGCACCAGAGCACGATCCGCGCCCGAGTCGCCACGGTCGCCGGAACATCCCGGCCATTCACTAAAGACAGCAGATCTGCCCGCTCATCTTCCGTCAACTCCACTCCATCATTCTAACCGATACGACCGAGTAAAGAAATCAGAATCACGAGACACTAGACGGCTCGATTCTTCGGACATGTTGGCGGGCGGCGCCGACCGAACCCGGATGAGAGCATGGATCAGCAGGGACGGCACTTTATCTGCAGGCCACCTGGGCG
>NZ_CAAAFS010000132.1:8431-33748 GCF_900634755.1 Protofrankia symbiont of Coriaria myrtifolia | reverse complement strand
TTCGATGCTCTCGTCCAACTTGCCGAGGGCCGTCCCTGGATGCCCGCGATCAGCTAACTCAAGGTCAAAAACTACCTGACTAGTTACTATCCGACGTCGTAGTGGGGTGCTGGGCTGCGGTTGGTCGAGCCGGGAGGACGGCCGGGACCGGCTTTGGTGGGTTTCGGTGCGCTGGCGGGAAGGGGCATGATCGTGCGAAGGTTCCGGAACCCTCGGCGGACCCGGGCGGGCGTGAGGCGTCCCGGTGGGGCGGGTTTCTCCCAGGGTCGGCGCAGGTCGGCGGCCAGGTGTCGGGCGAGGCGGAGCTGGGTGTGGGCGGAGATGATCAGCCAGGTCCAGCGGTCGGCGGCCTGCGGGGTGCGGATCTTCGGGCGGGTCCAGCCCAGGGTCTGTTTGAACAGCCGGAAGGTGTGTTCCAGGTCGAACCGGCGCAGGAACGACTGCCAGGCGCGGTCGATGTCGGCGGCGGTGGCCGCGACTGCGGAGAACCACGGCCACACGGGCTTGGGGTCGCGGTCGCCGGGCAGGTGGTCAACCTCCAGCCGGATGAGGGTCCCTTCGATGATCGGCAGGTCGCCGGGGTGGTCGATCCAGCAGGTGCGGGGGGCCAGTCGGGGGTGTAGCCGGTCCCAACTGGTCGCGGTGGCCCTTCCGTAGCGGCTGGTGTCGGTGATCGTGGTGTGCCGCGGTGCGGGCCAGGTCGCGGGCGTGTCAAGGGCGAACTCGGGGCCGTGCTTCGGTGGACGGCCGCTGGCGCCGGGCTGTCGGGGTAGTGGGGGCAGCCGCAGCACCCGGTCGGAACGGATCCGGCCGAGGACCTCGACAGGCAGGTCAGCCAGGACGAACGCCAGCCGGGTGACGTCGTAACCGGCGTCCATCACGATCAGGATGTTCGGGTCGCCGTCGCGCCAGTGCCCGGCGGCGACCAGACGGCCCACGACCGCCCGGAGCTGGTCGGCCGTCACCGCCGTGGCGTCGTCGGCAGGACCCAAGCGGACCGCGTCCAAGACCGCGGTCCACGACGTCCGGCCGGGTTCGAGGGCCGCGACGAAGGAGTACGGCCAGCCCGGAATCAGCTGGGACTGGTTCTTCGCACGGCCGTGCACGTGGCAGAACAGCCGCTGTGCGCTGGTCAACGCGTCCGAGCGCAGCCACGGGCTGACATCAACGGCCAGCACGAGTCGTCCGCCGGCGGCCGCGGGCAGCGGAAGGTCCGCGAGTGCACGTCGCAGCCGGGCGATCTCTAACCGGCCGCTGTTCAGCCCGTCGTACAACGCCCCGTGGCCGCGACGGTGCTCCGGGGCCAGTGTCAGGGCTGGAGTCCATGGACGTGGTGTACGAAGAGTAACGATCTAACGACTCGCCGGAGTGGCGGTCTGTGACGTAGAGCGACCACCGCGTGATCCTTCCGAGGACCTGTGAAGAACTCGAGTAAGGAGCAACGCGATGGCCGTACGCCCGACTGTGACCGACACCGAGGGGTTCGGCAAGGAACTCGCCGCGGCGAGTCCGGATCTTCTGGGCTCGATGGTGAAGATGTTCACTGAAGCGCTGATGAGCGCCGAGGCGGACGGTATCTGCAATGCCGAATATGGGGAGGTATCTCCGGAACGGGTCAACCGTCGGAACGGCTACCGGATGCGCGAGTGGGACACTCGGGCGGGCACGATCGAGCTCGCTGTTCCCAAGCTGCGGTCCGGTTCCTATTTCCCGGAATGGCTCCTGACCCGGCGACGCCGTGCCGAGCAGGCACTGATCTCGGTGATCGCCACCTCCTACCTGCTCGGGGTCTCCACGAGAAGAGTCGACAAGCTTGTCGAGCAGCTCGGCGTCGCGCACATCTCGAAATCCCAGGTCTCGGCACTGGCGAAACAGCTCGACGCCCAGGTCGAGGCGTTCCGCTCCCGGCCGCTCGATGCCGGCCCCTACCGGTTCGTGCAGGCCGACGCGTTGACGATGAAGGTCCGCGAGGGTGGCCGTGTGATCAACGTCCACTGCCTGCTGGCGGTCGGGGTCAACGGCGACGGGCACCGGGAGATCCTCGGCCTCGACGTCGTCTCCTCCGAGGACGGGGCCGGCTGGCTGGCGTTCTTCCCCTGTCTTGGTCGCCCGCGGGCTGTCCGGGGTCCGGCTGGTCACCTCCGACGCCCACGCCGGCCTGGTGGCCGCGATCGGAGCGACCCTGCCGGGCGCGTCGTGGCAGCGTTGCCGAACGCATTGGACCTGTGCAGGAACAACCTGGTGGTTCGACCGGTCTGGTTCGATGACGTGCTATGGCGATCACGGAGAACGTTCTGGATCAGATGTCTCGTCGGTTCGCGGTGGTGCTGCCGCACCTGGACGAGCGGCAGCGGCGGCTGGTGCTGGCGACCGAGGCCCGGCTGCTGGGGCACGGCGGTGTCCGCGCGGTGGCCCGGGTCGCCGGCGTCAGCGAGACCACGGTCCGCACCGGCGTGTTCGAGCTGGAAGCAGGCGAACAGCCGCTGTCCGGTCGACGGGTCCGCAGGCCGGGCGGGGGCCGCAAACGCATCGAGGACACGGATCCGGCCGTGGTGGCAGCGCTCCTCGCGCTCGTCGAGCCGGACGAGCGCGGTGACCCGATGTCACCGCTGCGGTGGACCACGAAGTCACTGCGGCACCTCGCCGAGAAACTCACTCGCCAGGGGCATCCGGTGTCGCCGTCCACGGTCCGCCGGTTGTTACGAGCGGCCGGTTTCAGCCTGCAGGCGAACTCCAAGACTCTGGAAGGGAAACAGCACCCTGACCGGGATACCCAGTTCCGCTACCTCAACGAGCAGGTCATCGAGCATCGGAAGGCCGGCGAGCCCGTCATCAGCGTGGATACGAAGAAGGAGATGCTCGGCCAGCTCCCGAACCCGGGCCGTGAATGGCGACCGAAAGGCGACCCCGTCCAGGTGGAGGATCACAGTTTCTTCACCGGCCCGCAAGGTGAGACCGCGATCCCCTACGGCGTCTACGACCTGACCGCTGATGCCGGGTGGGTCAATGTCGGGGTCGACCACGACACCTCGGCGTTCGCGGTGGCCTCGATCCGCCGCTGGTGGCAGGCCCGTGGCCAGGCCGACTACCCCCGTGCCACCCGGCTGCTGGTCACCGCGGACGCGGGCGGGTCCAACAGCTACCGCTACCGGTCCTGGAAAGCCGAACTCGCCACACTCGCCGCTGACACCGGCCTGGCAATCACGGTGTGTCATTTCCCGCCGGGCACCTCGAAATGGAACAAGATCGAGCACCGGTTGTTCTCCCAGATCACTATGAACTGGCGCGGCCGGCCGCTAACCAGCCATGAAGTGGTCGTGAACACGATCACCGCGACCCGGACCCGCAGCGGGCTACGTGTCGAAGCGCACCTGGACACCCAGAACTACCCGGTCGGCGTCGCGGTCAGCAAAGCGCGCATCGATACCCTCCCGATCACGTCCCATCCGGTGCGCGGAAAGTGGAACTACACCGTCCATCCGGCGCGCTCCGACGGCGCCGTGGACTCATCCGGTGCCGTTGACACCGCGGTCGTTCCGGACCGAGCCGCGACCCTGGTACTGCTGGCCCACCCGCGTCTGACCGGCATGAGCACCGCCGAGATGGACACGCTCGCGGCACAGCTGGCCCCAGCCCAGGCCGCCCGCCGCGAGCAGCGCCGCTACCAGCAGCGCGGCGGACCACGCCGCCACGCCCCCGGCGCCCACGGCAGAACCCTGCTCTCACCCCGCGACCGGGTCCTGGTCACCGTCGTCCACCTGCGCCAGATCTGCTCGCAGCGCGTCCTGGCGGACATGCTGGAGGTCAACCCACGCACCATCGGCGAGGCAGTCACCGACGTCCGCCAGCTCCTGCACGAACAGAACATCACCATCGAGCCGACGACGCTACGGTTCACCCAGGCCGAGCAGATCACGGCCTACGCACACAGCGGACAGTACGACGACGGCCGACCGTCACTGCCCTGGGCGTTGTCCGACCCCGCGCTGACTGGCATGAGCCGCGCCGACCTCGCCGCGCTTGTCGAACAGGTGTCTGTCCGGCAAGCGGCAGCGGTGGAACGGCGCCGGCATCAGCAGCGTGGCCGCCAGCGCCTACCCGGAACCCGCGCAGGCGTATTCCCACAGAAGATCACCAGCGGCGAACGTGTCCTCGCCGCCGTTCTCCATCACCGCAAAGTCGCCACCGGCCGGGTACTGGCCGACCTGTTCGGCGTCAGCCACCGCACCATCGGCACCGCCTTCCTCGACGTCCGCCCGATCCTCGACGAAGACGGCATCCACCTGCCACCAGCACCGGTGAAGTTCCGCACCACTGAACAGCTCCTCGCCTCCCTCACACCAGCAGACGAGACCGCCACGCCGACGGGTTAATTCCGCACAGGTCCATTATCTCCGGGATTTGCTGACCGCCACTCCGAAATCTTCCCAGCCGTGGGTCGCCACCTTGGTGCGCACTGTTTTCGACCAGGCGGACGCGAACGAAGTCAGCGTGCAGTTCGACCGGGTCGTCAAGGCGCTTTCAGAGAAACTCCCCAAGATCGCCGATCATTTGTCCGACGCGAAATCCGATCTGCTCGCGTTCACCGTCTACCCGCGGGAGATCTGGCGGCAGATCTGGCCGTCGAACCCGCAGGAACGACTGAACCGGGAAATCCGCCGGCGTACCGATGTCGTAGGTATCTTCCCCGACCGTGGGGCTATCATCAGGCTCGTCGGTGCCGTGCTGGCCGAGCAGCACGACGAGTGGATCGAAACCCATCGCTACATCGGCCTGGAAATCCTCGCCAAATGCGACCCGGCGCAGGAATCCCGCGACACACCCGAGATCAGCGTGACACCGGAGGCGTTGACCGCATAACCTGAACCAGGATCACGCGGAGTCACTCTCCGTACACCACACTCCCGGACGCGACCGTGATGTGGTCGGCCGCCGTGTTCGACCCGGCGTTCCCCGGGCGCCTCCGGGTAGGTCTCGACCACGTCCTGGAGGTCGCGCAGGAGATGCGACACGCACAACTGGTGGAGAAACCCGGTGCACTCGTCGCAGTCGTAGAGGGCGTAGCGGTCGTGGACGACGACCCCGAGCATCCGGCCGAGCAGGAACACCCGGAAACTGGCCTTGTCGCGCCGCCCCAGCATGAACAGGGTGAACAGCAGCGTCGACGCCGAGAGCACGTAGCGCTTCTCGCCCTTCGGGCCGACCTTCAGCGGCGTCTCGTCGAACCCGGCGACCTTCTCAGCGGCGATCCGCTCCCCGATCTCGGTGACCGACTCCTCGACCGCGTCCGCGCCCAGGGCCAGCAGCGAATGCAGCCAGCCCGCCGAGACCGCCACCCCGCACAGCTCGACGACCGCCTCCCGGGCCCGCTCGACCGGCAGGTGCTGGCGGACCAGGAAGTACGTCGCGAGCGCGCGCAACTCCGGCCCGTAGGACACCGGCGCCCCGGACACCCCCTCCGGCCGGGCGGCCACGTGGCAGCGTCCGCAGCCGCACACGACCCGGTAGAGATCATGCTGGGTCACCCCGACCCGGACCGGCTCGAGATCGTGGGACTGGTGCGAGCGGGCGACCCCGACCGCCGCCATCTCCGCCAGCGACGCCCCGCAGCCACACGCCCCGACCGGGAAATGCGCCTCGACCCGGTCCGGCTCCTCCCGCCAGGCCAGCGTCCGCCCGTCCTGCCCCGGCTGCTTCCCGCGCTTCCTCTTCCCGCCCCCGGCGGCGCGGCGCTCCGCCCGGTTCGGCCCGGCCCGACCCGGCAGCACCCCCTCCGACGACGGCGGCAACGACGAGTTCCCCGAGTTCCGCGAGCCCGCCCGCCTCAACCGGTCGACCTCCGCCGCCAACTCCTCGACCCGGCGCTCCTGCCCGGCCAGCCGCTCATCGCGCTCGGCGATCCCGGCCCGCAGCTGTTCGATCAGCCCCGCCTGCGCCACCACGAGAGCAACCAGCTCCTCGCGCGACATCCCATCCGGCGACACCACCACGCCCCGACCATGCCGTCACGGGCAACACACCCGAACACCGAACAACATCCACACCCGGCTCCAACGCCAGCCACCCACAGCAAGATCACGAATCCACGTGAATGTTTACGGATGGAAAGTTGCGCTCAACTCGCTCGCCAACCTTTTCCCCGGACGTCTACCCTTCTGATAACGTGAACGCGTAAGCTATTCACCTTTGGCTTACACGGAAATCGTGACAGGCTCGCGGCCGCGGCGTGCCCCGGGTAGCGCCGCCCATGGCGCTGCCACTGCGGGATAACGGGCTCGGGGAAACCGTCGGCGGTACCTTCCTGGAAGCCACGGTTCCCGAACCTCCCGGCCCGGCCGGAACCTGAGCGCGGGCGGTCGGCGACGCCTACCGGCCCGGAGCGGAAATCTACCCGGAGGCTTCGCCGCCGAGCTGTCACAAAGCCTTCTCCAGCGGTTTTCCGGCGGCTTTCCGCGTCCTGTCGGGAGGGCTGTCACCGACGAGCAGGAGAAGCGCCAGGAAAATCCAGATGAAAAGCGCCACCCGGTTGGCGGTGAAAGCGGGCAGGCCCGCGGTCGCCGCCAGGCTCATGACGAGCACGGAGGTGGCGAACGGCCGTTGCGGCCCGGACCGCGCCGGTCGCCCACCAAGCCACGTCCCGACCAGGACGGCCAGCACGAGCGTGAACAGCACCACCCCGAGCACGCCGCCGACGATGATCACCTCGACCCAGGAGCTGTCATACGGCACGGCGAGCCCACTGGCGCCGTAGCCGAACCAGGGCCGGGTGGCGAGGACATAGTCGAACGCCATACCGGACGCGCCGTTCGACCCCAGCCGGCCCGCCGTGTACTTCTCCATGACGCTGCCGCCGTCACCGCCGCTGAAGAGCGCGGACAGCATCCACGCGCCGCGCCACTGCGGAATGTCGACCTGGTTGAGGGCGATCCTGAACAGCCCCGCCATGGCGGCGATGACGAGCACCCGCCGAAGCCGCCAGCCCTGGCGTACCGCCTGCCACAACGCCAGCGGCACACCGATCAGCAGGAACGTCTTCGACACGCTCAGGACACCGCCGACGAGCACCGGAGTGGCAACGATGCCGAGCAGCACCGGCCTGTCCCGGCTGGGCCGGCCGAAAAGGTAGAGCGCCGCGAACAGCGCGAGAGAGTATGCGATACCGGCCTCGGCCGGCTGCGTGAAGATCCCGGTCAGCCGGCCGTTGCTGAAGGCGCGTACGGCAACCGTCGTCTCCAGGGTGGCCGGCCCGTAGCCCCAGAACTTCTGCAACCATCCGGTCGGATTGATGAAGAGACCGCTGAACGCGATTATCCCGTTGCCGGCGACCAGCACGACAAAAGCCGTGCACACGACGTCCAGCAGGACCAGCCGGGTATATCCGGCCGCCAGCCAGCAGCTCACCAGGAGCAATGCGGCCAACGGGTACAGATAGTTGTCGACGCCGGACAGCATACTGCCCGGAAGAAAACGGCCGGATACGACGGAGCTGTCCGGGTTGATCATAGTCGAAAATGCCAGGAACGCCCACAGGCCCAGGACGCACGCGTACCGTCCGTCGAATCTCAGCCGCGACGCGAGGAACGGCAGGCTGGCCAGCAGCGACCCGTAGACCACCACCTGCTCGGTGCGCACACCGTTCATGAGATACGGCCCGAACGCCGCCACGACGACAGTCACGGGCCAGGCGCGGACCAGCGGATGGCGGACGACCAGCGGATGCTGGTGGCCGGTGCGGGGAGGACTCAGGTTCAGCATCGGCTCCATGTTCAGCACGGCTCCAGGTTCAGCATCGGCCGTGGTGGCCTCCGTCCTGTTCGGTGCGGCGTGCCGGGTTCGGCACCGCGGTGCAGGGCGCTGTTCTCGCCGCCGGACGGTCGCGGCCCAACTGGGCCCAACCGGTGGGGAACACCCCGCCGTGGTTCATTCGTCAACAGTCACCCGAGTGAGCGGAAGGTGGGGTTCGACAGCCGGGAAGACGCCGAAAAGCAGGCCGGCGGCCACTGCCACGACAAGCACGGCCAGCAGCGCGAGTCTTACGGCGAACCCGCCGGGAAGACGCCGGAAAATCCATCCGTACACCCGTCACCCCCTGGCCGGGCCAAGTGACTGCCCGGGTGTCTTCGGCCGGGTGCCGGTGAGCTCACCGAAGACGATCAGGCGGGTGCTGGCCGAGTATTTCGGATTGCAGGTGGTGAACGTCAGCAGGCTTTTCGTGGGCCGTGCGCCGGGCTGTCCGGGTACCGGCAGGATCACGTCCGTCCGGGCGGGGTCGACCACTTCCGAGCCCGTCACCCGATAGACGAAATAATGGTCCCGCACCTCGACGACAACCTGGTCACCGATCCGCAGTTCGTCCAGCCGGCTGAACGGATGGCCGTAGGTGGTGCGATGCCCGGACACGACGAAGTTGCCGGGCTCGCCGGGCCAGGCGGTCCCCGGATAATGTCCGGGGCCGCGCCGTAGCGCGCCGTCCGACACCCCCTCGACGACAACCGGGGCGTAACCGTCGCCGAAACGAGGGATGCGCAGCACGGCCACCCCGTCGCCGACGGCCGTGGGTGCCAGCCGCGGCTGCGGCAGGCCCGCCGGGGCCGCGGCCGCCCACTGCTGGGACAGTTCGGAGCGCAGCCGGCTCTGGGTGCGCTCCTGCACCATGTCGGTGACCCACAGTTCGTAGACCACGAACAGCGCCACCACGAAACCAACAGTGATCAATAACTCGCCGACGCCTCGTACAAGGCGTCCGACCGACCCTCCCCCGCCACGGGGCGCGGGCTGCCGGCCGGGTAGCCGCCGCGGCAGCTGTTCCGGTAGCTGTCGGCCGGGCGGTTGCCGGCTGGATGATCCTGACGGTGCGCCGTCCGCACCGATCTGCCCGCCGAGCGGACGCGTCGGCCGCGTCCCCACCACGGCAGGTGATGCTCCTGCCCGTGTCTGTGGCCCGTTCCAGGGTCCAGGAACGCCCTGGGCATCGGGATGAGGCAGCACAGTACCCATGATGGGTACTTTAAGTCATCGAGTGACTACTAGTGCGCTCCGACCCGCAGAGACGACTCCGGCCGGTTTACCGGCATCGGGACACAACAAGGACACAGAGCGACATAGAGTACACAACGAGGCACGACAAATCGGCGCACGGCAGCCGGAACACCGTCTGCTGCCGACAGCCACCGAGCGGCCCGTGCCTCGCCCGGCCGCGCGGGACCCCCTACCTGTAGGGGTGTCTACTCCAAGTAGTCGCGCAGCTTCTGGGACCGGGACGGGTGGCGCAGCTTCGACAGCGTCTTCGACTCGATCTGCCTGATGCGTTCGCGGGTGACCCCGAACTCCCGGCCAACCTCCTCCAACGTGCGCGGGTGGCCGTCGGTGAGCCCGAAGCGCAACTGGATGACCTTCTTCTCCCGGTCGGAGAGCGTGTGCAGGACGGAATCCAACTGCTCCTGCAGCAGGATGAAGCTGGCCGCGTCGACCGGCACGACCGCGTCGCAGTCCTCGATGAAGTCGCCGAGGTGGGAGTCCTCCTCCTCACCGATCGGCGTCTCCAGGGAGACCGGCTCCTGGGACACCTTGAGGATCTCACGCACCTTGTCAGGTGTGAGATCCATTTCCTTGGCGATCTCCTCCGGGCTCGGCTCACGACCGAGGTCCTGCAGGAGCTGCCGCTGGATGCGGATCAGCTTGTTGATCGTCTCGACCATGTGCACCGGGATGCGGATGGTGCGTGCCTGGTCGGCGATGGCCCGGGTGACCGCCTGCCGGATCCACCAGGTGGCGTAGGTGGAGAACTTGTAGCCCTTGGTGTAGTCGAACTTCTCCACCGCGCGGATCAGACCGAGGTTGCCCTCCTGGATGAGGTCCAGGAACAGCATGCCGCGGCCCACGTAGCGCTTGGCGATCGACACCACCAGCCGCAGGTTCGCCTCGACGAGCTTGCGCTTGGCGATCTGCCCGTCACGTTCGATCGCCTCCAGGTCGCGGCGCATCTGCGGGGAGGTCTTGCGGGTGGCCGCCGCGAGCTTCTCGGAGGCGAACAGGCCGGCCTCGATCCGCTTGGCGAGGTCGACCTCCTCCTCCGCGGTCAGCAGCGGGACCTTCCCGATCTCCTTGAGGTACATGCGCACCGGGTCGGAGGTCGGCGCCTTGAGCGCCAGCTCCTCCTCCTCACGACGACGCCGGGCGAGCAGGTCGTTCTCCTCGGCGTCCTCCCCACCCGCCTCGAGAATCTCGATGCCCTCGTCGTTGAGGACCTGCAGGACGGCGTCGGTCTGCTCCGGTGGCAGCTCGGCCGCCTGGAGGGCGACCGTGACGTCCTCGGTAGTGAGGAAACCGATCTCCTTGCCTCGGGTGATGAGGTCCTTGACCTCGTCCACCTGGGCTTCGCGCGGTAGGACGGCTGGACTCATGGTCGGAATCTCGTCACTTCCTTCTCGGGATCGACCCAGGTTACGCGGCACCCAGGCCCCGCTCCCGGAGTTGGCGCTTGTGCTGTTCCAAGGCGATCAGCTCACCATATGCGCGTCTGAACGTCTCGGCGTCGGTTACGGGATTGAGCCGCTGCACACGCGACTTCAGATCCGCAATGCGACGGGTCACCTGCAACTCCTGTACGCGTGACATCTGCTCATCGACATACCGGTCGTCCACATCGTGGTCACAGAACACCGCCTCCACGGCAAGCTCGATGACGAACCGCCGAAGCTCGTCCTGCCCGGCCGCCTCCACCACCGTCTTGACCCAGGTCTGGACGTCACCGGCGGCGGGCAGACCGGCGCACACACCGCCCACGGCAGCGATCACCTCACGGACGGCGCGGTGTTCCTGGACCGTGAACAGCTCCGGGGAGAGCGTGTCGAACACCGGGCCGGCAAGTCCCGGATACTGGAGGGCGACCTTGAGTACCTCCCGTTCCACCGCCACGACAGTGTCGTCCGCGACGGCGTCATGCCGACGCGGCAGCTCGGCCCGGCCGCCGGTGCGACCGCCGCGCGCCGCGTGGTCGCCCTGGCCGTGGGCAGGGCCGTCGAGGGACGCCGTACCACCGGCGGCCCCTCGTGGCCGATGCTCAGCGACCCGCCGCACCACGAACTCCTCGTCCAGAAAACCAAGCCAGTTATCCAGATTAACCGCGTAACGGTGTCGTAGCCCTCGATCCTTCAATTTGTTGATCAGAGGGGCGGCCGCGTCGATCGCCGCCAGACGTCCCTCGGTGGTGTCGAGGTCGAAGCCGGCCAGCTTCCCGCGGATGGCGAACTCCACCAACGGGAGGCGGGAGGCGACCAGGTCGCGCACGGCCACGTCCCCGCGCTGGACGCGCAGATCGCACGGATCCAGCCCGGACGGCTCGATCGCCACGAAGGTCTGGGTGACGAAACGCTCCTCGAACTCGAACGCCCGGATGGCGGCCTTGCGGCCCGCCTCGTCGCCGTCGAAGGTGAACACGACCTCGCCGCGGTGCTCGCTCTGGTCCATCAGCAGCCGCCGCAGCACCGTCACGTGCTCGCTGCCGAACGCGGTGCCGCAGGAGGCGACCGCGGTCGGCACCCCGGCGAGGTGGCAGGCCATCACGTCGGTGTAACCCTCGACGACGACGACCTGGTATCGCCGGGCGATCTCCCGCCGGGCCAGGTCGGCCCCGTAGAGCAGGTTGGCCTTCTTGAACAGCGGGGTCTCGGGCGTGTTGAGGTACTTCGGCCCGGGGTCGTCGGCGGCGAGACGGCGGGCGCCGAACCCGACCACGTCCCCGGCGAGGTCGCAGATCGGCCAGACCAGCCGGCGGTGGAACCGGTCGATGAGGCTGCCGCGGCTGCTCTGCTTGGCCAGGCCACCGAGGACGAGCTCCGCGGCGGTGAAGTGCCGGCCCATCAGGTGACGGGTGAGGGTGTCCCAGCCGGCGGGCGCGTAACCGACGCCGAACCGCGCCGCCGCCTCCTGGTCGAAGCCGCGGGCGGCGAGGAAGGCCCGGCCGTCGCCGGCCTCGGCGCCGGCCAGCCGCTCGGCGTAGAACTCCGCGGCCGCCCGGTGGGCGTCGAGCAGCCGCTGGCGCTGGCTGGTGACCGCGCGGCTGGTCACTCCCCCACCCTCGTAGGTGAGGGCGATCCCGGCACGGCGGGCCAGCCGTTCGACCGCCTCCGGGAAGGACAGCCCGTCGATGGCCCGCACGAAGGCGATCACGTCGCCGCCGACGCCACAGCCGAAGCAGTGGTAGGCGCCGACCTGCGGCCGGACGTTGAACGATGGCGTCTTCTCGTCGTGGAACGGGCACAGGCCCCGCAACTGGCCGCTGCCGACCGGGCGGAGCTGCACATAGTCGCCGATGATGTCAGCGATCGGCGAGCGGTCACGCACGGCAGCGACATCGGCGTCACGGATGCGTCCGGCCACACGTCCCTCCCTGCGTCCCGGGTGGAGCGCCAGCGGGCTGGTGTCACGGAGGCCGTCCGGCGCGCACCTCGTGTCACCACCGGGTGTCACCACCGGCTGTCAGCCCTCCGGAAGGCAGCCCTCCGGAAGACTGTCCGGGCCCCCGCAGACCCGCATTCTTCCCCGATGTTACTTGTCATCTGGACCGCAGTGCCGATCTTACGACCGCAGCATGTGACACGCCGTGTCCCGGACGCTCCCAACGGGTCGGCGACGCGCCGGTCGGCGCCCGGTGCCGCCGGGCACCGCGGCACCGTCACGCGGCCGGCGGCAGGGGGTCACAGCCGGTCCCGGAGCCGTCCGCGCGGAGCGTGACCGGCCACGCGATCCACGGGCCGGGCGGCCACCGCCGGGGCGGGGCCGTCCACACGGGCCGTCCACACGAAACAGTCCGCGGGAGACAGTCCGTGAGAGCACTGCTTCCAGGGCGGGGACGCCGTCACAGAACCGCCGGCCAGCGCCGGCCGGTCAGTTGTGCGTGGCGACGGCCCGCGCTGGCGTCGGTGAGCCGGGCGATCTGGTCGACGACCACCCGTAGCCTCGCCGCGTCGTCACGGGCGGCGGCCCAGGCCGGCCGCAGCAGCGGGTCGAGCGCCTCCGGCGCGCGCGCGAGCAGCAGCGCGACAAGCTCCGCGATGACCTCCCGCTGGCGCCGTTGGCGCTCGTGCGCGTCCCGGCGGTCCATGACGAAGGAGGCGGTCACCCCCTTGAGCAGCGCGCACTCGGCGACGGTCGGGGCGGGCACGACCAGGTCGGCGTGGTAACGGCACAGCGGCAGGTCGCCGTGCGCCTCCCGGGTGGCGCGGACCGCAGCCACGCACAGGCGCGCGATCAGCTCGCTGGTCATCGTCCGGACCGCGCGCAACGCGTCCGGCGTGGTGGCCGGCCCGGTCACCCACCACGGCTGTCGGCGCAGCCGGTCCAGCGCCTCGCCCACCGCCGCCGCCGGCGCCACCGGGTAGCGCGTCGCGGTCGAGGCGACCGGTTCGGCCCGCCGTCCCGGATCCTCCAGCCGGCCCAGGTCGATCAGGCCGGCGACCACCCCGTCCTCCAGATCGTGGACGCTGTAGGCCACGTCGTCGGCCCAGTCCATGATCTGGGCCTCCATGCAGCGCCGGCCGGCCGGCGCGCCGTCGCGGACCCAGTCGAAGATCGGCAGATCGTCGGCGTACACACCGAACTTCGGCGTGTCGGGCCGCCGTGCCCACGGATACTTCAGGGACGCGTCCAGCGTCGCCCGGGTGAGGTTCAGGCCGGCGTCCCGCCCGCGGACGTCGACGACCTTGACCTCCAACCGGGTCAGCTCCCGCAGGCTCTGCGCGTTGCCCTCGAACCCCCCGCACTCCCCGGCGGCCGCGTCCAGCGCGGCCTCGCCGTTGTGGCCGAAGGGGGGGTGGCCGATGTCGTGGGCGAGACAGGCCGCGTCGACCAGGTCCGGGTCGGCGCCCAGCGAGCGGGCCAGGCCCCGGCCGACCTGAGCGGTCTCCAGGGAATGGGTCAGGCGGGTGCGCGGGAAGTCGTCGTCGAGCGGGCCCACCACCTGGGTCTTGCCGGCCAGCCTGCGTAAGGCGCTGGAATGTAGGACACGCGCGCGGTCCCGCTCGAACCAGGTCCGATCGTCCGGTGTACTCTTCTGTCGCTCCTCGCCCCAACGGACCACGTCGGACGCGGCGTACCACCTCTTGGCCACAAGCCCGAGCGTATAGGCGCGATTTCCGTACGTCCGAGGTGCGAAGCGGCGATACTTTGTGGTCAGCCCGCCCAACTTCGGCCCGGAGGCCCGCCGTGGACAAGATCGTCAGATACGGTCTCATCGCGTTCGTCATTTTCTTCGTCGTGAGCTTTCCCGCGAGCGCCGCCAGCATTATCGAGCGGGCCATCGACGGACTGGAGTCTGTTGGTAACAGTTTGTCAGACTTCGTCACCGACGCCGTTCTGTGAAGCTAAGGTGAGCCAGCAACCCGATCCGGGAGACGATGGCCATGGTGAGAATCCGGATCCCTGACCCCACCGCCAGGGACGACAAGTACCTCGCCACCCGGGAACGGCTGGTCGTGAAGGTCCGGATGCACTGGGCGATCCTGCTCACCATCTTTCTACAGACCCTGGCGTCCGTCATCGGCGTGATCCTGCTCGTGATTCTGCTGAACGGCCTGGACGCCAGCGGGTACGTTTTGGCGCTGCCCTGGTGGTTCGCGCTCTTCATGATCCTCAGGATGCTGTGGAAAGTCGCCGACTGGCACTTCGAGCACCTGATGGTCACGGACAAGCGTCTGCTGAAGGTGTCCGGGATCTTTTTCCGCAAGGTACAGACCATGCCATTGGAAAAAGTGACAGACCTCACCTACAACCGGGACCCGATGGGCCGACTTCTCGGATACGGCGAGTTCATCGTCGAATCCGCCGGGCAGGACCAGGCCCTGTCGAAGATCCAGTTCTTGCCCCGCCCGGACCGGCTCTACCTGACGATGTGCGACATGATGTTCGGAGGTGCGCCGGCGCCCAGCGGTTCGGACGACTGACCTCACCTGGACGCCCCGTCCGTACGACGGCGGCTCCTGACCTGTCCCGACGCCGCCATGCCAGGACGGCTGCCCGTGCCGCGTTCCTCGGGCGGGAATCTTTTCCACGCCCGACCATGACGAGCGAGAAGATCTGCCCGTCCGGGCCCTGTCGCACCGCTGGTGGGCCCGTCAGCGCAGCAGGGTCCGGGCCGCCGCCGCGATGTGGTCCGCGTCGATGCCCGCCGCGGCGAGCAGCTCGGCCGGGGTGCCCGAGCCGGGCAGTTCGCGCACGGCGAGATGGGCGAGGCGCACCGGTACGCCGGCCGCGGCCGTCGCCTCCAGAACGGCGCTGCCCAGGCCGCCCTCGGGGTAGTGGTCCTCGGCCACGACGAGACGGCCGCCGGTCGCCCGCGCCGCCTCCGTCAGGGTGGCGACGTCCACCGGCTTGACCGAGTAGAGATCGATCACCCGGGCCGGGACGCCCTCGGCCGCGAGCGCGTCCGCCGCCGCCAGGCAGTGGTGCAGGGTGACACCGGCGCCGATCAGGGTGATCACGTCGGCGTCCGACCGACGCGGCACCTTGGAGCCACCGGCGGTGAAGGACTCCCCCGGCCCGTAGATCACCGGGTAGGCGCCCCGGGTCGTGCGCAGGTAGCTGACCCCGTCCAGCTCGGCCATGAGTTCGACGAGCCTGGCCGCGCTGGCCGCGTCGCTGGGGTAGAGGACGCGCGAGCCGTGCACCGCCCGCATCATCGCCAGATCCTCCAGCCCCATCTGGGACGGGCCGTCCGGGCCGATCTCGACGCCGGCGTGCGATCCCGACAGGCGGATGTTCGCCGCCGAGATCCCGGCCATCCGGATGAAGTCGTAGGCCCGTGAGAAGAACGTGGCGAAGGTGGACGCGAACGGGACATACCCGCGCGCCGACAGCCCGACCGCTGCGGCGACGAGCTGCTGCTCCGCGATGAAGATTTCGAAGAAACGGTCCGGGTGGGCCGACGCGAAGTCCTCGGTGTAGGTGGAGTTGCCGACCTCGGCGTCCAGGGCCACCACTTCCGGGCGGGCGCCGAGGGCGGTGAGCGCCTGCCCGTACGCCCTGCGGGTGGCGACCCGGGTGCCGAGAGGGTAGGTCGGCAGGCGCACCTCGGCCGGCGGCACGGATGCCGGCCGGCGGCCGGCATCCGGCGGCGGCAGCGGGCCGCGCACGCGCAGGTGACGCTCGCCCCCGAGCTCGGCGATCGCGCGTTCGGCCAGGTCGGCCGGCAACGGCCTGCCGTGCCATCCCTCGGCGTCGGCCGTCCCGGAGAAGCCCTCGCCCTTGCGGGTGCGGGCGAGCACGACCACCGGCCGGTCGGAGCCGGACGCCTCGGTCAGGACCTCGTCGAGCGCGGCGACGTCATGCCCGTCGACCGCGAGCGCCCGGCAGCCGAACGCCTCGACCCGGCGGGCGTAGGTGTCAAGGTCCCAGCCGAGCTCGGTCGGGCCGCGCTGGCCGAGCCGGTTGACGTCCACGATCGCCGTCAGGTTCGACAGCTGGTAGTAGGACGCCTTGTCCAGCGCCTCCCAGACGGAGCCCTCGGTCATCTCGCTGTCCCCGCACAGCACCCACACCCGGTAGGGAAGCCGGTCGAGGAAACGGCCGGCGAGCGCCACCCCGACCGCGTCGGGCAGCCCCTGCCCGAGCGAGCCGGTGGCCACGTCGACCCAGGGCAGGACCGGCGTCGGATGCCCCTGCAGGCGCTGGCCGTAACGGCGGTAACCGGTCATCAGCTCGTGGTCGGACACCACACCGACGGCCTTGAACACCGCGTACAGCAGCGGGGACGCATGCCCCTTGGAAAAGATCAGATGATCGTTGGCCGGGTCGTCCGGCCTGTCCCAGTCGTAGCGCAGGTGCCGCCCGACCAGCACCGCCAGTACGTCCGCGGCCGACATCGACGATGTCGGATGGCCCGACCCGGCGGACGTCGTCGCCCGGATCGAGTCCACCCGCAACTGCCGCGCCAGCTCGCGGATCTGGTCGAGGTCGGTCGGGTCGATCGCGATCTCGGACACGGGAGTTGCCACACCAGCCTCCTGTACGCCTGCGTATCCGTGCCTGGGCGGTGCCGGAAGGCAGCCGGTGGCGTTACCGGAGACGATCCAGCGGATACGCACAGGCACCGCCCACGCGAGCGGCCATGTGGGCTCTACCCCGGGTTCCACCGTCCCGAACGGTACCGGTGGGCGTGTTTCCCTGCCGCGGCCCGCGGTGCCCGCTCCCGCGCGGCCGGGCCGCGGAAGTCAGTCGGCGGGTCAGAGCGCGCCGGGGGCGGCGCCGACCGGGGTCGCCCGGTGAAAGAGCTGGTAGAAGCGGTACGCGGCACCTTCCCGAAGGATGTAACGCAGTGTGGTGGCAATACCGCGGGTAGTCGGGCCGGTGGTAGCCGGCGAGGTGACCGCGTCGATATCAAGATCACGAGCGATGGTCCGCGAGCGCAGCGAATGCCACGGATCGGTCACGACCACCGCGGACCGCCAGCGGTTCACCGCCATGATCCTTGCCACCGCCCGCAACGACCCCAGCGTGTCCCTGCCCTCGCCCACCACAACCACGGCACTGGCCGGGACGCCACGGGAGACCAGGTAGTTCGCCGCGGCCCGCGCCTCGGTGTAGACGTCACCGACCTGGGAGCCGCCGACCGTCACGATCCGGGGTGCTACACCGGCGCGGTAGAGGGCCAGCGCATGGTCGAGCCGGGCCGCGAACACCGCGGACGGGCGGCCGTTGAACTGGGAGGCGCCGAGCACGATCAGGACGTCCGACCGGCGCTGGTCGTCCGAACGCCCCACCACCCATATCTGGATCATCGCGAAAACGCTGATCATCACGCCGGCCAGGACGAGGATCGCAACCACCCTCAGTAGCCACACCCACCAGCGCGCGTGCAGCCACCGCGCTGTCCACGGCCGCGGGATAGTAACCACAGGCAGTCACGGTATGCCCAAATCGGCGCGGGATGGCAGGTGCTCCACCGCACAGTGGGCACACCGGCCGGCCAACCGGCCACCCGGGCGCCCGCCGGGCTCGGTCAGGCCGTGTCCGATGGTTGGTCAGCCGCGAGGACTGCGGCCCGGCCGGCCTCCAGCCGGGCGACCGGCAGGCGAAACGGCGAGCACGACACATAGTCGAGCCCGATCCGGTGGAAGAAGTGCACGGAGTCCGGGTCGCCGCCGTGCTCCCCGCAGACACTGAGCTTGAGCTCCGGCCGGGCCGCCCGCCCCTCCTCGGCCGCGAGCCGCACCAGCCGGCCGACCCCGTCCCGGTCCAGCGACTCGAACGGGGACACGCCGAAGATGCCCAGCTCGAGGTAGCGGGAGAAGAACGACGACTCCACGTCGTCACGGGAGAAACCCCAGCTCATCTGGGTCAGGTCGTTCGTCCCGAACGAGAAGAACTGTGCCGCTCCGGCGATCTGGCCGGCGGTCAGCGCCGCCCTCGGCACCTCGATCATCGTACCGATCAGCGCGGGCACATCGATCCCG
This sequence comes from Protofrankia symbiont of Coriaria myrtifolia, assembly GCF_900634755.1. NCBI lineage: Bacteria > Bacillati > Actinomycetota > Actinomycetes > Frankiales > Frankiaceae > Protofrankia > Protofrankia symbiont of Coriaria myrtifolia. The sequence goes on along the minus strand of NZ_CAAAFS010000132.1, from coordinate 15,299 downwards.
CTCTCGGCGGCGACCTCGGCCAGCACCCGCTCGGCCTGCTCGCGGACGACCTCCAGCTCCTGGACCGCGCCCACCAGCGGAACCATGATCTCCGGACGCGGGTCCCCGCCCCGCCGGCGGCGGATGACCGCGGCCTCGGCGATCGCCCGCACCTGCAGGGCGACCAGCCCCGGGATGAGCAGCCCGAGACGCACCCCGCGCAGCCCGAGCATCGGGTTCTCCTCGTGCAGCCGGCGGACCGCCTCCAGCAGCACGACCTCACCGTCCACGCCGGCCTCGCCGGTCGCGGCGGCAACGCCCACCCGCACCGACAACTCGGTGAGGTCGGGCAGGAACTCGTGCAGCGGCGGGTCGAGCAGCCGGATCGTCACGGGCAGGCCGTCCATCGCCGCGAGGATCTCGACGAAGTCGTCGCGCTGCAACGGCAGCAGCGCGGCCAGCGCGGCATCGGCCTCCTCGTCACCGTCGGCGAGGATGAGCCGTTCGACCAGCTTCCGGCGCTCGCCGAGGAACATGTGCTCGGTCCGGCACAGCCCGATACCGACGGCCCCGAACTGGCGGGCACGCTCGGCATCCTGCGCGGTGTCGGCATTGGCGCGCACTCCGAGCCGGGCGGCGGCGTCCGCGTGGGTCATGATCCGGTGGACGGCGTCGACCAGCGGGTCGGAGCCGTCCGCGCGCAGCTTCCCCTCGAAGTACTCGACGACCGGCGAGGGCACCACCGGCACCTCGCCGAGGTAGACCACGCCGGACGAGCCGTCGATCGAGAGCACGTCCCCCTCGTGGACGACGAGGCCGCCCGGCACGGCCGCCTGCCGCCGGTGGGTGTCGACGTCGATCTCCTCGGCGCCGCACACGCAGGTCCGGCCCATGCCGCGGGCGACCACCGCGGCATGGGAGGTCTTCCCGCCGCGGGAGGTCAGAATACCCTGTGCGGCGATCATGCCGTCGATGTCGTCGGGGTTGGTCTCCCGGCGGACCAGGATGACCGGGACACCGGCGGCGGCGAGCTGAACCGCCCGCCGCGAGTCGAAGACGGCCTGCCCGACGGCGGCGCCGGGGGACGCGTTCATCCCCCGGGCGATCTGCCGGGCCTGCCCGTCCGCGGCGAACCGGGGGAACATCAGCTGGGCGAGCTGGGCGCCGGTGACCCGGGCCAGCGCCTCGTCCATGGTGATCAGGCCCTCGTCGACGAGCTGGACGGCGATCCGGAAGGCCGCGGCGGCGGTGCGTTTCCCGACCCGCGTCTGCAGCATCCACAGTTTGTTGCGCTCGATGGTGAACTCGATGTCGCACAGGTCGCGGTAATGCCGTTCAAGGGTCGCCATGACGGACAACAACTGGTCGTAGGCGGGCCGGTCGATGGACGCCAGCGCCGTGAGCGGCAGGGTGTTCCGGATGCCCGCGACAACGTCCTCCCCCTGGGCGTTCTGCAGATAGTCGCCGTAAACGCCCTGGTCGCCGTTGCCCGGATCGCGGGTGAACGCCACGCCGGTGCCCGAGTCCATACCCAGGTTGCCGAACACCATCGCGACCACGTTGACCGCGGTACCGAGATCCGCGGGAATGCGTTCCTGCCGGCGGTAGAGGCGGGCGCGTTCACCGTTCCAGGAGTCGAACACCGCCCGGATCGCCAGGTCCAACTGCTCCCGGGGGTCCTGCGGGAAGTCCCGGCCGGTCCGGTCGCGGACGATCGTCCTGAACGTCTCCGCCAGCCCGCGCAGGTCGGTCTCGTCGAGTTCCAGGTCGCTGTTTGCTCCGCGGGCCTTCTTCACCGCCTCCAGAGCGTCGTCGAACAGCTCGTCGGGCACCTCGAGCACAGTCCTGCCGAACATGGCCAGCAGGCGCCGGTAGGAGTCCCAGGCGAAGCGCGGCGAGCCGGACTGCCTGGCCAGGCCGGGTACCGACGCGTCCGACAGGCCGATGTTCAGGACGGTGTCCATCATGCCCGGCATGGAGAACTTCGCGCCCGAACGCACCGAAACGAGCAACGGGTCGTCCGGGTCACCCAGCCGCCGGCCCATTGCCTGTTCGAGCGCGCGCAGATGCTCGTCGACCTCGTCGCGCAGCGCCGCCGGCACCCGGCCGTGCGCAAGATACTCACGACAGGCGACGGTGGTGATCGTGAAACCGGGCGGGACGGGAAGTCCCATGTTCGTCATCTCGGCGAGATTGGCGCCCTTACCGCCGAGAAGGTCCCTGAGATCCTTGTTCCCCTGATGGAAGTCGTACACATAGGTGGTCATGGCCGCCCCCTCGTGTCCCGCCTCCCGCGAACCACCGCCGATTCGACCATGCCACGTCACCCCGGCTCGCGCAGGTCATACGGACAGATCCGCGGCTCCTCCTCCCGAGAAGTCGCCCGGCAGTCCGTCGGATTGGCCCCTGATGGCCAGCAGCCTACCGTCACAGATCGTCCTGAAACATGTTTTGGGAACCAGCTGTCCCACGCGCCACGCGCAGGTGGCTCCCGGCCGCGCCGGGAAATATCCGGAGCGTTCACTGGTCGTCCGTCACGATTCCCCGCAGCCCTGCCGGAAAACTACCCGATCATTATTCGTTCACGACGGACGCGTCCCAACCGGATAAACAGGAGAAATTCTGTCCATGTCCGAAAGGTGAACAAAATTCGTACATATTCCAAACCCTGCCGGCCAGGAGCCTGCCGGTCACGGCGGACAGACCATGATGCGTACCAGCCATGATGCGTACCAACACTGCCCGGACCAACAGCGTCGAAGGAGGGGGAGGACGCCGTGCGAGGCCACCGCGTTCTCGGACTCGCGCTTGCCGGACTGCTCACCATCGGCGTCCTCGCTGTGATCATCATCCCGCGAACCCGGCCCGCTCCGCACGGGAACAGGACCACGGTCCGGGCGCTGGTCTCGTCGGAGAAACAGCCCTTCTTCTCCGATCCGGACGTGGTCGCCGCCCTCGACCGTGCCGGCTACCGGCTTGAGATCACCTCTGCCGGATCGCGTGAGATCGCCACCACCCGCGACCTGACCGGCTTCGACCTGGCCTTCCCGGCCGACGCTCCACAGGCCGACCACATCAGGCGCGATCGCGGGATCAGCGCCTCCTACATGCCCTTCTTCACGCCCATGGCGATAGCCACCTTCGCACCGATCGCGGAACTGCTGACCGCGGCGGGCGTCAGCAGCCGAGAAGGTGACCACTACCTGTTCGACATGCGCAGGTATCTCGACCTGGTGGCGGCGGACACCCGATGGTCGCAGCTACCCGGGAACAACGTCTACCGGACCGACAAGTCCCTCCTCATCAGCTCGACCGACGTGCGGACGTCGAACTCGGCCGCCCTCTATCTGGCGATCGCCTCCTACGTGAGCAATGGCGGAAACGTGGTCACCGATCCCGGAGCGGCCGAACGGATCACGGACCGGCTCGCGCCCCTCTTCCTCAAACAGGGCTATCTGGACGCGTCGTCCCAGGAGCCGTTCGACGACTTCCTGACCATCGGCATCGGGAAAACGCCGATGGTCATGGTCTACGAGGCCCAGTTCCGGGCCCACGCGCTCGCCCGGGACGGTTCGCTGACCAACGACATGGTGCTGATGTATCCGAGTCCGACCATCTACGCCAAACACACCGTTGTGCCGCTCACCTCCGCCGGAGACACGGTCGGGCGCCTGCTCACGACCGACCCGGAACTGCAGCGGCTCGCCGTGCGACACGGATTCCGCACCGCGGACGCCGGTTACGGCCGGCAGTACGCCGCCGAACGCGGAAGCGGCCCCGTACCGCAACTGGTCAACGTCATCGAACCACCGAGCGCGGAGATATCCGAACAGATGATCCGTCGGATCGAGGCGCAGTACACGAAGGGGCCGGGTTGATGAGCCTGCCACCGACGACACCGGCGCACAGCTGGTCCTGGTGCCGCCCGCGGCCGTCGCGCCGGTAGCCCCCGAGCAGGCCGGGCCCGCCGTCCCGATCAGTCCTCAGGCAGCCGCGCGCCTGGCCGACCAGGCGGTGGCCTTCGCCGACGCCCTGATCGGCATCGACCCGGCCTCCCCTGCCTTCACCACCAAGGTCGCCGCGGTGCACCGGATGGGCGAGAAGGAGATCCGCGCGTCCGCCTCGGTCTCCAACCGGCTGCTGGACAAGCCGGCACGGGCGATGAACTCCGGCGCGCTCGACGCGACCTCGTCGGTGTCGACCTCCCTGGTGGAGCTGCGCAGAGTGGTCGGCGACCTCGATCCGTCCAAGGCGAACCTGCTGGGCCCGAAAAAGCTGCTCGGCGTGATCCCGTTCGGGAACCGGCTGCGGGACTACTTCGCCTCCTACCGGTCGTCACAGGCACATCTGGACGCGATTCTGCAGGCGCTGCAGAACGGGCAGGAGGAGCTGCGGCGGGACAACGCCGCGATCGAGCAGGAAAAACACAATCTGTGGACCACTATGGGCAAGCTGCGTGAGTACATCCAACTGGCCGCGAACCTCGACGCCGAACTTGTCACCCGGATCGACCGGATCGGCGTCAGCGACCCGGAGCGGGCTCGGGCGCTGCGCGAGGACGTCCTGTTCTACGTGCGGCAGAAGCACCAGGACCTGCTCACCCAGCTCGCGGTCAGCGCGCAGGGCTACCTCGCGCTGGAGATGGTCCGGCGCAACAACCTCGAACTGATCAAGGGTGTGGACCGGGCGAGCACGACGACCGTCGCGGCGCTGCGCACCGCGGTGATCGTCGCGCAGGCGCTGGCCAACCAGAAGCTGGTACTCGACCAGATCTCCGCGTTGAACGAGACGACCGAGCGCATCATCGTCGGCACCTCGGAGCTGCTGCGGCGGCAGACCGGCCAGATCCATGAGCAGGCGGCGTCCTCGACCGTGTCGGTGCAGGCCCTCCAGCAGGCGTTCGCCAACATCTACGCCACGATCGACACGATCGACGGATACCGCAGCGCCGCCCTGGAGAGCATGCGGACCACGGTGGAGACGCTGTCCGAGGAGGTGGGGAAGGCAACCGCGTACCTGGACCGGGCCGCCGCGACCGCTCCCACCGAGGCCGCTTCGGCCACGGCCGGGGAGCTGGAGATCTCCGGCGGCGGGCGGTGACCCGGCACCCCCGTTCCCCGCACGTGAGCGCGTCGTCGCGGCTTGGCGCACCCTCCGGTTCGGCCACTCGAACCGTCGCCTTCAGCCGTGGTCTCGCGTGCGGCAGACGCGGGCACTCTCTGCGCACGGTCGCGTTCGGGCTTCTCGCCGTGTGCGCAGTCGTGTTCGCCGTGGCCTCCTGCGGCTCCGACTCCGACCCGCCGCCGGGGCCCGGCCCGGGCAGACCGGGCGTGCTGCGGATACTCGCCGGCTCGGAAGTCGCCGACATCGAACCGCTGCTGGACGACCTGCGTGCGGCCACCGGGGTCACGGTGCGGCTGACCTACACCGGAACGCTCGACGGCGCCGAGAAAATCATCGGGCGTTCCTCGGGAGCGGACGCCGCCTGGTTCTCCTCCGACCGTTACCTGCGGCTGCTGCCCGGTGGTGCGACAGCGGCCGCCGCCCGTACCCCGATCATGGGATCGCCGGTGGTCCTCGGCGTCCGGGCCTCACTCGCCACGAAGTTCGGCTGGACGAACAACACGAACGTCACCTGGTCGGACATCGCCGCGAAGGTCACTTCAGGTGAGCTGACGTACGCCATGACGAACCCGGCGGCATCCAACTCCGGGTTCAGCGCCCTGGTGGGTGTCGCGGCCGCGCTCGCCGGAACATCGGACGCGCTGCGGACCTCCGACATCCGCGGCGACGCGCTGACATCGTTCTTCTCGGGGCAGACGCTCACCGCGGGCAGCTCGGGCTGGCTCGCCGACACCTTCGTCAACCGCCCGCAGAACGTCGACGGAATGATCAACTACGAATCGGTGCTGTTGTCCCTGCAACGCTCCGGCCGGCTGCGCGAGCCGCTGACCATCGTCTATCCCAGGGACGGCATCATCACCGCCGACTACCCCGTGCTTCTGCTCGACCCGGCCCGGCGGGACGAGTACACCCGGGTGGTGAACTGGCTGCGCAGCCCGGCGGTTCAACAGCGGCTGCAGACCGACACGAACCGCCGCCCAGCCGTCCCGGGTGTGGCGCTCGACCCGAGGTTTCCCGCGACCCGCCTGATCGAACTGCCCTTTCCCGCCACCCAGGCGGTCGCCGACGAGCTGCTGAGCTCCTACTTCGACCGTTTCCGCCGGCCGTCACATGCGATCTTCGTGCTGGACGGGTCCGGCTCCATGGCCGGCCAGCGCATGGCCGACCTGAAATCAGCGCTGGCGGGACTCACCGGCACCGACACCTCGCTCTCCGGCCGCTTCACCCGGTTCCGTGGCCGGGAGAAGATCACTCTGCTGCTCTTCAACAGCTCGGTCGGCAGACCCCGCGAGTTCACCGTGACCGACACGCAGGCATCCTCACCGGATCTGGCCGCGATCCGCTCGTACATCGACGGCCTACAGGTACAGGGGGGGAACAGCCATCTACTCCGCGCTCACGGACGCGTACCATCTCGCCTCCGACACGATCGCCCGCGAGCCCGGCTACCTGACATCGATCGTCCTGATGACGGACGGCGAGAACAACACCGGGCTGTCAGCCGCGCAGTTCCACGCCGACTACCAGGGGCTTCCTCAACAGGCTCGGGACGTCCGCACGTTCTGCGTCATTTTCGGCGAGGCACGCCCGGACGACCTGCGCTCGATCGCCACCGACACCGGCGGCGCCACGTTCGACGCGCGGACATCCTCGTTGACGGACGTGTTCAAGGACATCCGTGGCTATCAGTGACCACCGCGGCTCCGGTGTACGCGACCAGGGCGTACGCGGCACTGTGGGGAGCCGGACCGCTGGTCGGCGGCGG
>NZ_CAAAFS010000132.1:0-7781 GCF_900634755.1 Protofrankia symbiont of Coriaria myrtifolia | reverse complement strand
CCCCGCGAGAAGGTGCTGGCCTGGCTCGGATCGCTGAAGAACATCGCCGGCTGTACCGCCGCGATCGGCGGACTGGGACTGACCGTCACCGGCGTGGTCGGCCTGCCGGAGTGGCCGTTCGTCGTCGCCGCTCTGTACGCGGTGGGCGCCCTGGTGGCACCGGCTTCCCGTCCGGCGGCGCCGGCAGGAGCCCGGCTGCGCGTCGCCGAGCTTCGCAGGGCCGTCGACGCGCAGCTACTGGCTCTGGCCGCCCATGCGCCGGCCGAGGTCACCGCGGCCGCGGCGCGGGTTGTCGACGCGCTGCGGGAGGTGCTCGACCGCCCCCACCTGCTGCGTGCGGGCTCGCCCGAGACGTTCGTGATCGTGCGGACCATCGACGACTACCTGCCGACCGCGCTGGAGGTGTATCTCGGCCTGCCACCCCGGTACGCCGAGACGCACCGACTGGACGACGGACGTACCCCGCGCCAGGTCGTCGTCGACCAGATGAAGCTGCTGGAGAGGGGCGTACGGGACGTCACCGAGGCGGCGGCGGCCGGGGACGCCGCCAGGCTGCTGTCCCACGGCCGCTTCCTCGCGGACCGGTTCGGCTCCACCGACCTCGCCCTGCCGGACCCGCCGAATCCGTCGGACCTGCCGGATCCGCCGGGCCCGACGGCATGAGCATCCCGCCGGCACGACCACGTCCGACCTGACTCCCCCGGAAGGTCCCGGGCGGGTGACCGGCCGGAGGAGTCAGCAGGGGCCGAGCTTGGCGTTGAGGTAGGAGACCGCCTGGTCCATGGCGACGCGTTCCTGCGCCATGGTGTCGCGCTCGCGGATGGTGACCGCCTGGTCCTGCAACGAGTCGAAGTCGACCGTGAGGCAGAACGGCGTGCCGATCTCGTCCTGCCGGCGGTAGCGACGCCCGATCGCGCCGGCGTCGTCGAAGTCGACGTTCCAGTGCCGGCGCAGCGCCGCGGCCAGGTCACGGGCGACCGGTGACAGGTCGGCGTTGCGCGACAGCGGCAGCACCGCGGCCTTCACCGGCGCGAGCCGCCGGTCCAGCCGGAGCACCACCCGGCGGTCCACCCCGCCCTTGGTGTTGGGCGCGGTGTCCTCCGCGTAGGCGTCCAGCAGGAACACCAGGGTGGCACGGTCCACCCCGGCCGCCGGTTCGATGACATAGGGGGTGTACCGGGTACCGGTGGCCTGCTCGAAATAGGTCAGGTCCGCGCCGGACGCCTTCGCGTGCACGGACAGGTCGTAGTCCGTCCGGTTCGCGATGCCTTCCAGCTCGCCCCATTCCAGCCCGACGAAGTCGAAACGGTACTCGATGTCGACGGTCCGTTTCGAGTAGTGGGAGAGCTTCTCCTTCGGATGCTCGAAATGACGCAGGTTCTCCGGGCGGACGCCGAGGTCGTGATACCACTTCGTCCGTTCGTCGATCCAGTACTGGTGCCAGGTCTCGTCCTCGCCCGGCGGGACGAAGAACTCCATCTCCATCTGCTCGAACTCACGGGTCCGGAAGATGAAGTTACCCGGGGTGATCTCGTTGCGGAACGACTTGCCGATCTGGCCGATTCCGAACGGCGGCTTGCGCCGGGCCGTCGCCTGGACGTTCGCGTAGTTGATGAAAATGCCCTGGGCCGTCTCCGGACGCAGGTAGGCCAGGCCGGAGGCGTCCTCGACCGGGCCCAGGTAGGTCTTGAGCAGGCCGTTGAACATCCGCGGCTCGGTGAACGTGCCACGCGACCCGCAGTTCGGGCAGGCGACCTCGGTGAGCGCCGTCGGCGGCCGGCCGCGCCTGGCCTCGAACGCCTCCTCCAGATGGTCGGCGCGGAACCGCTTGTGGCAGGACAGGCACTCGGTCAGCGGGTCGACGAAGACCTGCACGTGGCCGCTGGTCTCCCAGACCTCGCGGGCGAGGATCACGCACGAGTCGAGGCCGACGACGTCCTCCCGGCCCTGGACCATGGCCTTCCACCAGGCGCGCTTGACGTTGTTCTTCAGCTCGACCCCGAGCGGACCGTAGTCCCACGAGGCCCGCAGGCCACCGTAGATCTCGCTCGAGGGGAAGACCAACCCCCGGCGCTTGCACAGACTGACGATGGTGTCCATGCGGTCGGATGCACTGGCCACGCGGGCGCTCCCTTCCTTTCTGCCCGGTGTCGTCGGTGACATGGGCGGCGGGGTCCTCGACCTGCCCCCTGGCACAACCTGGCGGACCGGCCGGCCGCGGGGCGGCTGGGCCCGCTGACGTTCCAGCGGACCGCCGGCGACGCGATCGTGTTCCCCCGCGCGCCGCCAGCGACGCGCAGGGCCGCCGGCCCGCTGAAGAGGATCAGGTGCCGTTGAGGAAGTCGAGCACCCAGCGTACGGGCCAAACGGTGATCATGATCGGGCAGGTACGGCCTCGCCCGCGGCGGGCTGGTCATCCCGACGGCCTGTCACCGGGCCCGGCGGTGGCGGCGTCCGCCGCCAGGTCGGAGCCACCACGGCGAACCGGGCCGCCGGCGGCGTCATGCGCCAGCAGCACCTCGAACGCACCCGGCTCGTCGACGGCATAGGCCATCAGCGGCGTCAGCTCCACCCGGACGTCGAAGGCCGCCAGGGCCCGGCGCCAGGCACCCACCCCGTCCCACTCGGATGCGATCACCCAGAGTTCCGGGTCGTCCACGGCTCGCCCCAGCCGAGCCGAACGGTAGCCTCGCGCGGCGGCGAGAACCGCCAGCGTCCGTTCTGCCCGTTCACGGAAGGTGACAGCCTCCTCCGCTGGGACCCGTAGCCGGGTGACGACAACCACTGGACGGTTCTATCAGTCCGGCCGGCCCTGCCGGGCTCCTGCCGGGCCGCGGCGGCGACCGGTCACAGCCGGCCGGGCAGGCCCGGATCAGACTCCGGAGGGATGGGCGACGACACCACCGTAGCGGCGGTCCCGCTTGGCGAAGTCGAGGCACGCCGCCCACAGGTCACGCCGGTCGAAGTCCGGCCACAGCCGTTCGACGAACACGAACTCCGCGTAGGCCGCCTGCCAGAGCAGGAAGTTGCTCAGCCGCTGTTCCCCGGAAGTACGGATCAGCAGATCGACGTCGGGCATCTCCGGCTCGTCGAGATACCGAGCGAGGGTGTTCTCGTCGATGCGCTCCGGCCGCAGCCGGCCGTCGCGGACGTCCCGGGCGATGGCGGCGGCGGCGTCGGCGAGCTCGGCCCGCCCGCCGTAGTTGACGCACATCACCAGGGTGAGACGATCGTTCCCGCGGGTGCGTTCCTCGGCCGTTTCCAGCCGCCGGATGACGTTGCTCCACAGCCGTGGACGCCGACCGGCCCACCGGACCCGGACCCCGAGCGTGTCCATGTCGTCGATGCGCCGGCCGAACACCCCGTCGGTGAAACGCATCAGGAACGCGACCTCGTCCGGTGACCGTTTCCAGTTCTCGGTGGAGAAGGCGTACACCGACAGCCAGCGGACGCCGAGTTCGATGGCCCCCTCCACGCAGTCGAAGAGAGCGTCCTCACCGGCTTCGTGGCCCTTCGTCCGCGGCAGGCCGCGCATTTTTGCCCACCGACCGTTACCATCCATGACGATGGCGACATGTTGTGGGATCAACGCGGAAGGAATCTCCGGCGGGCATGCGCCGGAAGGATGTGGGTGAGGCGCCCGGAACTGCCCAGCCCCCCCGTTACGCGGATTCACCGGCTTGACCCCCCTCCTGCTTGTTGACGGCCTTGGAAGGCCTTGGACGACCTTGGACGGCCTTTGGCGACCCTGTCAGGCCCGTCAGTCCTGTCAGCCCCGTCAGGGCCCCTGTGAGCGGCCCTGAGAATGAGCCTGTTGACGGCCCTGTCAGTGGTCCTGTCGACGGTGGCTGTGTCGAGAATGCCCGCGGCCCGCTGCCCGGTCCTGTTCACACCCGCTCCAGATGGGGCAATGTGCGCAATCCGTATTCGAGATGCCACTGAAGGTAGGCGGCAATGCATCCGCCGGCCTCGCGCCGGGTACGGGCCTCGCTTATCCCGGCGCGGTCCCAGTCCCCGGTGAGCAGATCGGACAGCAGCTTCACAGCGGCCGGGGACATCGACACCGCTCCATGCGGTCGGCATTCCGGGCACACTACGCCTCCCGCCGGGACGGAGAACGCGTGGTGGGGTCCAGGGTCACCGCAGTGGGCACAGTCCGCCAGAGCCATCCCGTAACCGGCGATGGTCAACGCCCGGAGCAGGAACGCGTCCAGGACGAGGGACGGTGCCCGCTCACCCTGGGCAAGCGTGCGCAGGCCACCGACGAGGAGCAGGAACAGCCGCATCGCCGGCTGGCGTTCCTCGCTGGTCAGCCGCTCGGCGGTCTCCAACATGACCGCCGCCGCGGTGTGCCGGGGATAGTCCGACGCGATCACCGCGCCATACGGGCTGAGTATGTCGGCCTGGGTGACGGTGTCGAGAGAGCGCCCCTCGTAGAGCTGGAGATCGACATAGGTACCCGGCTCCAGCCGCGCGCCGAAGCGGGACGACGTGCGACGCACCCCCTTGGCCACCGCGCGTATCCGCCCGGTCCGCCGAGTCAGAACGGTGATGATGCGGTCGGCTTCGGCCAGCGGCGTCGTCCGCAGGACGACACCTTCATCTCGATAGACCGGCACCTGCCCATGGTTGCACGCATTCCGGTAAGGGGGCAGAGCACGGTCGAGATGATCGCGACACGTGCCGGCCGCGGCCAGGTCAGAAGATCGATGCGGGACCGAACCGCGACAGCCCCGGCCCCGGGCGGAGCTGGACACGCCGTCGTCGTCACTGTCCGCATTCGCCGTGTTTTCTCCCTCCACCGTGTGCCCGGAACGGCCGGGAAGCGTCCGGATATCGGCGGCACCGGTGCGGAGGCGATGATGGACCGGTGCGAATCGTACGGCGGGCAGCCCGCGCGATCCTGATCGACAACGACGGGCATCTGATCGTGTTCCGCCGGACACCGCCCGGTGTGGCGCCCTACTGGTCCACGGTCGGTGGCGGGGTCGACGCCGAGGACGCCTCGGTCGAGGCGGCCCTGCACCGCGAACTGGCAGAGGAACTCGGCGCCACCGTCGACCGCGTCCAGCAGGTGTTCCTCACCAGCGCGCCGAGGGCGCCGAAGGTGGGCAGCGACCGTGATGGCCGCCGGCCCGGCATCGTCGTCCAGCACTTCTTCGTCTGCCGGCTGGTCACCATGGATCTCGCCGCCCGTACCGGCTCGGAGTTCACCAACCCGGCCAAGGGCGGCTACGAGATCGAACGCATCGACCTGCGCGGCGAGGACCTCGCCGGTTTCACGCTGCTGCCACCGGAACTCGGGGAGTTCATCCTGACCAACCGGGACGCCCTCCTGAACGCCGCCCTGAACGCTGCCGGCAGCCCCACCGCGGATCCCTGACCGGACCAGCTGTCAGTCCAACGCGCCGTCAGTCCAACGCGATCAACGTGATCAGCGCAGCGTCGGTGGAACAGCGCCGTCAGGCCGGTTGACGAGGGGGTCGCGGGCGGTCGGCACGGAGAGTTCGGCGGTCAGCGCAGGCCAGGCGACAGGGTCGTGGCCGGGCACCAGGCGCAGGCCGCGTTCGGACGCGATCGCCTTCAGCCGCCGGATCGGCTCAACGGTCGCTGCCGGCGGAACGCCGATCGTGCCCCCGACAGGCCGTTCACGGTCGATGTTCTCCTGCGGGTCCGCGGCATCGAACGCGAAGACGTACCCACCACCGCCCACCGCGGGGTCCAGCTCGACGACAAAACTCTGATGACCGGGGGTGTGCCCGGCGGTGAGGACCGCGGTCACCCCTGACACGATCTCGATGTCGCCGTCCGCCACCTGCCAGGTGATCGCGGGGTGGTCGAAGTCCATGCGGATGATGCCGGCTGCCTCCAGAGCCGCCGGATGGGTGCTGAGGCCGTGGTCGAGCTCGCGGCGCTGGATGTGCACTGGCGTGGTCCGCCCGGCGAAGTGACGCAGTCCCCCAGCATGGTCGTTGTGGAGGTGGGACACCGCAACCACGTCGACTCGCTCGAGAACGAGCCCGACCCGTTCGAGCTCGGCCTCCAGCGGATCGCCCGCCGTCCCCGGCCGGGAGCCACACGGCCACGCCGGTGTCGTGGTGGAAACGGCGGCACAGTGCCTTGTCACGCACGAACGCGGGGTTGAAGCCGGTGTCGATCAGCAACCAGACGCCGTCCGCCTCGACCAGTAGCGCCGGTACGGGTTCACGCAACCGGACGTCGTCCGGAGCGCCGTGCACGGACATCGAATACGGCACCTCGGCCCAGCCCAGAGTCAGCGGAATCACCCACCGCGCTCCCCTGCCCACCACCGCCTCCCGCCGGGCCGGTGTGCGCAGCCCTCCCGCCGTAGCCGCCCTCGCATCAGCTGCCCTCGCATCCCCGAGCACGACAGCCGTCCACCCGACCTTAACCCACGACCCGAGCGGCATAGTCAACCCGGACGGCACGATCCATGGCACACAGTGGCATTCTCGACCTGTGAGCAACGGGGATGATGCGGCCGGTGGCGGCGATGTCGGGTTCGACTTCTTCATCAGCTACACCGGTGTGGACGGGAGATGGGCGGAGTGGATCGCCTGGCATCTGGAGAAAAAAATCCAGATCAACAACCGTCCTACCCGGGTGTTCGTACAGGCGTGGGACCTCGTACCCGGATCGGACTGGACGACCCGCATGCATCGCGCGCTGCCCGCGTCCACGCGGGTGGTGCCAGTACTGTCGGAGACGTACCTGCGCGATTCCCGGTACGGCAACGCCGAATGGCTGGCGGTCTGGCCGGACGATCCGGACGGGTTTACGCGCAGAATCATTCCGATACGGGTCGGCGAATGCCAGCCGGACGGCCTTCTGCGTTCACGCACCTATATCGACCTGGTCGGCAGGGACGAGAACACCGCGACCGATGAACTGATCCGGGGAATCACCGCGTCCATCACCGGACGAGGAAAACCCACGACCGCTCCCACCTTTCCCGGCACCGGCGGCGGCAGCACCGCACCGACCTTTCCAGGAAACTCCCCGAAAGGATTTTCGGGGGATACCGACGAACATTCCGTCACCGTGCTGCACCTGTCAGGAATGCGACTACCCGCACCACCCACGGACGGTCGGACGCCTGCGGAGCTGGTCACCTGGCTGTCCGACGACCTGCGCAGGCTCGCCGGCACCGGCACCGGCACCAAGGAGCTACGTCCGGACCTCGTCATCATCACCGGCGACATCACCGAAACGGGCGCGAAACGCGAATTCGAGCAGGCGTACGATGTCCTGGCCGGGCTCGCCGACGGGCTACGCCTCAACCACAACCGGTTCGCGGTCATCCCGGGCAGTCATGACGTCAACGAGAAACTCTGCGAAGCTTACTTCCTCCAGCAGGAGGGCATGGACGAGGAGCCGGTCGCGCCGTACTGGCCGAAATGGACATTCTTCAACGGGCTGCTGCGCCGTTTCTACGGCCCGGACGCGGACGTCGGTTTCCAGGTCGGCGAAGAATGGTCGCTTTTCGCCATGCCCGACCTGAAGGTCGTGGTGGCGGGGCTGAACTCGACGATGGCCCAGTCGCATCTGGTGCGCCATGGCTGGCTGGGCACCGGGCAGCTCGACAGCGTCGCCGACGCCCTGCTTGAGCCCGCGTGGGAGGGCTGGTTGCGGATCGGCGCCGTACACCACGACCCGGTCGCCGCGGCGGCACCGCACAACAGCGAACTGCGGGACACCGAGGAGCTCGACCGGGCTCTCGCCCCGCGCCTGAACCTGCTTCTGCACGGGCGGGGCGGGGA
>NZ_CAAAFS010000131.1:6864-30612 GCF_900634755.1 Protofrankia symbiont of Coriaria myrtifolia | reverse complement strand
TCCAGCGGGAGCGCGGGCAGGCGCGCACGCTCCCCTCAGGCCTGCCCGCGCTCCCGCTGGAACAGGGTGGCGGTCGGCTGCCCTACCAGGTGATCCGGATCGACCGGACGGGGTTCACCCGGTTCGCTCCTGGCCAGGACCCCGCGGGTGGCCGGAGCCCCGCCGGCAGGCAGCAGCCGGTCCGTACGCCCCACGATCTCGCCTCGGCATACGTCGTGTTTCCCCAGCCGCCGGCCCGAAACGGCACCGGTCACGACGGCAGCGATAACAGTGACGGCCATGACGACGGTGACAACGGGCAGTGGCCACACCGACCGACCGGCCTCGGCGGGGCGCCCCTGCCACCCGCACGGGTCCGTGACCGCCCCCGGGACCTGTTGGACGACGCCGCCGAGGTGGCCCGCCTGCGCCACCCGACCGCCAGGGTCGAGCGGGTGGAGGCCGCCGGGGAGATCGCCGCCCACCTGCGGGTCTGGCGCGCCGAAGGGCAGGTGGTGGAACAGCGCGTGATCGGCCTGATCGACGGCAACGCCAACGCGGGCACGGTGGAGGAGTTCGTCCGGACGATCCGTCGACGCTATCTTGCCGCGAGCCCGACGCTGTTCTGCGACCTGGTCTACTGCGGGGACGACCAGGCCGACCCCGAGCTGGTCGCGCAGGCCGAACGGACGGGTGTGCGGCTGCTGAGCATGCCCGAGTACCAGGGTGTGCTGGACCTGCGCGGCTACCTCGACCGGCAGACCGGGAGGCTGGAGTCCGATCAGATCTACCCGCCGGCCCTGTACGTGCCGCAGCGCGGCACCCGCCTGGACGTGGCGGACCGGCCGCTGTCGCAGGACGCGCTCGCGGACGTGGCGGGCTGGCTGACCACCGACCAGTCCCGGTTCGTACTGATCCTCGGTGACTTCGGCCGGGGCAAGACCTTCCTGCTGCGCGAACTGGCCCGGCGGCTGCCCGCCGAACTGCCGCACGTGACCCCGATGCTGATCGAGTTACGCGGGCTGGAGAAGTCGCACGACCTGGACACGCTGGTGGCGGCCCATCTGGCGAACAGCGGGCAGACCCGCATCGAGCTGGAGGGGTTTCGCTACATGCTGCGCGCGGGCCGGGTCGTCCTGCTATTCGACGGGTTCGACGAGCTGGCCCTGCGGGTGACCTACGACCGTGCGGCCGAACATCTCGGCACGTTGCTGGCTGCCGTGCACGACAAGGCGAAGATCGTGCTGACCAGCCGCACGCAGTACTTCCTCACCGACGACCAGGTGTTCAAAGCCCTCGCCCAACGGGTCGACCTGATCCCGGGCCGGCGCATCGTCCGGATCGAGGACTTCACCGACACCCAGATCGCAAGCTTCCTGCTTCAGCGGTACACCTGGGATCCGGCGGTGCGCACGACCGACCCGGCACACCGCCAGACCCAGGCCGAACGGCGAGCCCAGGCCGAGCGGCGGGCCACGGAGCGGATGGCGCTGATCCGCGGCATCCGCGACCTGCTGGGGCTCTCGCGCAATCCCCGGATGCTGTCCTTCATCACGGCTCTGGACGACGAGCGCCTGCGGCAGGCCCGCGGCGGCGACGGAACGATCCGCCCCGCCGACCTGTACCGGGAGCTGGTCGACGCCTGGCTCGACCACGAGGAACAACGCGCCCGCCAACGCGGAGCGTCACCCTCGCTGTCCAGGAAGGACCGGCTGGACGCGGCCACCCGCCTGGCGCTGACCCTCTGGGGCACCACCGAACATCACATCGGTGTGGAAGAACTGACGGCCACCGCCGCCGCGGTGCTGGCGAGCATGAGCAACCCGGCGAGACTCACCGGTGACGAGCTGACCCAGATGATCGGTTCGGGCACCCTGCTCGTGCGGGACGCCGACGGCCGGTTCTCGTTCATCCACTCCTCGGTGATGGAGTACCTGGTCGCCGCCGAGACCGCCAGCCAGTTCGCCGCGGGCAGCGCGCAGGAGCTGCTGGGAGCCCGGGAGATGTCGGAGCTGATGGCCGACTTCTTCGCGGACCTCACCGGCCGTGACCGGGCCGGCAGCTGGGCCCAGGATGTGGTCGACGACCCGGACGCCGCCGCCAAGGCGAAGGCGAACGCGGTACGCGTGGCCCGCCAGCTGGGCATCCAACTACGCACCAGAGCAAAGCTCGCCAACGCCGACCTGGCCGGTCAGGACCTCTCCCACCGGACGGACCTGCGGGAAGCCGACCTGCACGGGGCGAACCTGACCGACGCCCGGATCGCCCACACCGACCTGACCGGCGCCGACCTGCGCGGGGCGAACCTGACCGACGCCCGGATCGCCCACACCGACCTGACCGGCGCCGACCTGCGCGGGGCGAACCTGACCGGCACCACCATCGAGGACGCCACCCTCGCCCACGCGGACCTCTCCGGAGCGCGGCTGACCCGAGCGGAAGTCCGCGGCTCCCGTCTCGATGGGGCCGCGTTCCGTGGAACGCGGTTCGACCACGTTCGAATCGATCGTTCAGACCTACGCGGCGCGGACCTCACCGACGCGGACCTGTCCGACGGGCGGCTGACCGCGGTGGATCTCACCGCCGCGGTCATAACGGGCAGCCGCTGGCACCGCACGGCCGTCCTCGGAGGACAGCCCGAACACCTCGGTAGCAGGCCCGAGCTGGCTGATGCCGCGGTAGCCGGTCGTGACCGCGCACACCTGGCCCCGCTTCCCACGACCTCGCCCAGAAACACTGTGGACGCAACAGCGGTGGCCTTCTCCCCGGACGGCACGCTCCTGGCTACCGGAACACAGGATGGGCCGGTCAGCCTGTGGGATGTCCGTACCGGCCGCCGACAGCGCATCCTCGCCGACCACACCCAGTGGGTGTCGTCGGTGGCGTTCTCCCCGGACGGATCCACCATTGCCACCGCGGCCGGCGACCACACGGTGCGGCTGTGGGACACCACCACCGGCGACCCCCTGCCGCCACTCACCGGCCATACTGGCCCGGTACGGTCGGTGGAGTTCTCCCCCGACAGAACCACCATCGCCTCTGGATCGAACGACTGCACGGTACGCCTGTGGGACATCGCCACCGGCCGACGTCTGCGTACCCTCACCGGCAACCGCACAAGCTGGATGTCGTCGGTGGCGTTCTCCCCGGACGGATCCACCATCGCCGCCGCGGCCGGCGACCGCACGGTGCGGCTGTGGGACACCACCACCGGCGAGCCCCTGCACACCCTCCAGGGGCACATCAGCACGGTATGGTCCGTGCGGTTCTCCCCGGACGGATCCGTCATCGCCTCCGGATCGAACGACGGCACCGTACGGCTCTGGCGGGCCGACACGGGCACTCTGATCGCCACGTTGCTCGGGCCCACCAAAGACGCATGGGCCGTGTTCGTGCGCGACGGTTCCTACAAGTTCGGTGGCACAGCGAGTGAGTCGCTTCAGTGGAAAATCGGAAATGCTCGCTTCGACCTGGACGAGCTTGATTCGTATGATCCGACTATCCGCCGGCTGCCTGACGACGCGTCATTGCCGCTGCCCGCGGGCTGGCATCCCGTCGCTCTGCCGGATCCCCTTCCCTCACAACCATCATCCGGCTCATCATCGCGCGGCTGGTTCCGCCGCCGCTGACCGACCGGGGAATGCGCCAGAGCCTCACCGCCTGGCGCGGGAGTGGATGTCCGTTTTCCTGGGATGGCCGGCGCCCGCCTCGGTAATCCACAGGGTACGGCTGTCGTCGTCGACGGCGGACAACGCGGATGGTTCGTACCCGCCGCCTTGTAGGTGAAAACCGCTGTCACGACGACGTTTTCCACCTACAGCTTCCGCGGCCGTAGGTGGAAAACGTTGCTCTGGCCACAGTTTTCACCTACGGCTCAGGAGGTTCCGTCGAGCGGTGGACGGTTCGTCGGGTGGTCCCCCATGGTGCTGGGCGTCAGGAAACGCCTTCGGGCTGGGTGTCGCGGAAGCAGGCCACGTAGTCGTGCCAGACGAGTTTTGCCGCGAGGACGTCCTCGAAGGTGTACTCCTCGGTCGGGGTGTGCCAGTCCAGGTCGGTGGCGACGAACTGCAGCAACGCGCCGAAAGTGAGCTTCGGGCGAATGTAGGTCTGGCTCCATGCCGAGGAGGAGGTGTCGAGGCCCGCCGTGGCGTACCCACGAGCGCGCAGGCGGGTGTCGGTGTCGGTGACGTCGTCGACGATGAACGTCACGTGGTGCAGCCCCGGCCCCTTGCGCCGCAGGCTCTCGGAGAGGATCGAGTCCGCTCTGAGCGGCTGCATGAGTTCGATCTTAAAACTGGGGAAGCCGATGTGCGCCAGACGGATTCCCGTCTCGTCGTTGTCACCGCCCTTGATAAACACGCCACCGAGCGTGTCCAACAGCAGGGGCGCCGCCTCGGCCATGTCCGGCAGGGCGATCGCCACGTGGTCGATCCTCCTGACCTTCACCCCGTCACCGGGGGCTGCGTCCGTGCTCATTTCCGAACAGACAAAACAACCATTTGTTGAATGTCTCGCGACACCGCTCCGGGGTCAAGTTCTTCGTCTCCTCGGACGCGCGGCCGCGGCCGGCCGGCTGTCAGAAGCCGAGCCGGCGCAGCTGGCGGGGGTCGCGCTGCCAGTCCTTGGCCACCTTGACGTGCAGGTCCAGGTAGACGGGGGTGCCGAGCAGCGCCTCGATCTGGCCGCGGGCCCGCGTCCCGACGTCCTTGAGCCGAGCACCCTTCGCGCCGATGACGATCGCCTTCTGGCTCTGCCGTTCGACGTAGACGTTCACGTGGACATCGAGCAGCGGCCGGTCCGCCGGCCGGTCCTCACGGGGGATCATCTCCTCGACGACGACGGCGAGCGAGTGCGGCAGCTCGTCGCGCACCCCTTCCAGGGCAGCCTCGCGGACGAGCTCGGCGACCATCACCTGCTCGGGTTCGTCGGTCAGCTCACCGTCGGGGTACAGCGGCGGGCCGGGCGGCAGCCGACTGACCAGCACGTCCGCGAGCAGCCCCACCTGGAACGACGACACCGCACTGACCGGCACCACGTCGACGAAGTCCGCCAGCGAGCAGACCGCGAGCAGCTGCGCGCCGAGCGCGTCCCGATCGGACACCAGGTCACTCTTGGTGACGACCGCGACCAGCGGTGTCCGCTTGGGCAGCCGGGCGAGCTCTCCGGCGATGAACCGGTCGCCCGGGCCCACCGCCTCGTTCGCGGGGACGCAGAAGGCGACCACGTCCACCTCTGACAGGGTCGCGCGGACCACGTCGTTGAGTCGCTGGCCGAGCAGGGTCCGCGGCCGGTGCAGGCCGGGGGTGTCGACCAGGACGAGCTGGGCGTCGTCGCGGTGCACGATGCCGCGGACGGCGTGCCGGGTCGTCTGCGGGCGCCCGCTGGTGATGGCGACCTTCGAGCCGACGAGCGCGTTGGTCAACGTCGACTTGCCCGCGTTGGGACGTCCGACAAAGCAGGCGAACCCGGACCGGAACGGCGCTCCGGCCTCCGCCGAGGCGGCCACTAGGTGGTCACCCGGCCCCGGGCCACCCCGTCGGAGCCGGCGAGGAACACCGGCACGCCGGTACCGAACTCGCCCAGCACCAGCAGATCGTCGGCCCCCGGCACACCCGGCACACCCGGGGCGGCCGACGTCCCGGCCGCGCCCGCCGCAGCCGGGACGTCGGGCGCGCTCGCGGTGTCCGCGGTGTCCGCGGTGTCCAGCCCGGAGCCCGCCAACGGTCCGGCGAGACGGTCAGAGACGATCGCCGCCGCCTCGAAGCGGCGCGCTCCGCTGGACGCCGCCGCGACGACGGCGGCGGCGAGCGCGGACACGGTGAGCCGCTCCCGCGCGTTCTCCACGGTCGCCGCCACGTAGGTCCGCCCGTCGGTGTCCCGGACAGCCGCGCCTTCGGCGGTCGCGGTACCGCCCCGGGGGACATAGGCGCGCAGCCTCGCCGACCGGGCGAGGATCACGAGTTTGGCGTCCTCGGCCGACAGCGAGTCGTGAGCGACCCGGACGACGGCCGGGCGGCCGCCGGGGATGGCGTCCCCGGCGGCGGGCGCGTCGGGCCCGCTGTCGACCCGGCGGCTGTCCGCGCTGTCGTCGGCCCCCGCGGCGTCGACCCGTGCGGCGTCGACTCGCGTGTTGTCGGCCTGTGCGTCCAGGTCCAGCTCTGACACGCCGCCTGCCCCTGCCTCATCGAAGATCATGTGCGCGCCCCGGAAGCGGCACGGCGCGTGACAGTGCCGGTGGCACCCGCGTCACTGCCCTGCCTACGCCCGCCACCGCCACCGGCAGCACCCACAACGTCATTATCTGTACTAAAAGTACTGCCTGTACCACCCGTCCCGCCCGTACCGTCCGTACGATTCTTACCGGTCCGGTCACCGCCACCCTGCTCCCCGTCGGCCCGGTGGCTGCCCGCGTACGCGGCCTCGCTCCCGGAACCCCCGGCGGCCCTGGAGCCCCCGGGCCCGTTGCCCCGGGGTGGGCCGCCACCGGCCGTGTCGCCCGTGGGTGTGGACGCGGACCCACCAGCGGCGACGTCCCCGGCCTGCCCGGACAACCGGCGCACCACCACGGTACCGATCTGGTTGCGCCGGCCGGCGGCGCTCTCAGCGGTGAGCGTGACCACGCCGACGGTCGCCGTCGCCCCCGGCAGCGGTACCCGGCCCAACGCGTTCGCCAGCAGCCCGCCGACAGTCTCCACGTCCTCGGAGCCGGGCAGCTCGTCCGTGCCGAAGAGTTCGCGCAGATCGTCCACGCCGAGCCGGGCGGTCACCCGGGCGGTGTCGCCGTCGATCCACTCCACCGGGACGATCTCGGCGTCGTACTCGTCTGTGATCTCGCCGACGATCTCCTCGAGGATGTCCTCGATGGTGACCAGCCCGGCGGTCCCGCCGTACTCGTCGATGACGATCGCCATGTGGGTCCGGGACGCCTGCATCTCGCGCAGCAGGACGTCGGCGTGCTTGCTCTCGGGCACCAGCGCGGGTGGCCGCATGACGTCGGAGACGGGCCGGGTGTCCCAGCCCTCGCGCTCCCGGCCGACCATGTCCTTGAGGAAGGCGATCCCGACGACGTCGTCCACGCTCTCCCCGATCACCGGGATGCGGGAGAAGCCGCTGCGCAGCGCCAGCGAGATCGCCTGGGCGACGGTCTTCACCGACTCGATGTAGACCATGTCCGGCCGGGGGACCATCACCTCGCGCACCAGCGTGTCCCCGAGCTCGAAGACGGAGGCGATCATGTCACGCTCGCCGCGCTCGATGACGGAGTTCTCCTCGGCGAGGTCGACGAGGTCGCGCAGCTCCGCCTCGGTGGCGAACGGGCCGTCGCGGTAGCCGGGGCCGGGGGTGACGGCGTTACCGAAGGCGATCAGCAGCCGTGGCAGCGGCCCGAACATCCGGCCGAGCCAGCTGGTCAGCCCGGCGGTCGCGAGCGCGATCACCGGGGCGTGCTGGCGGCCCAGCGTCCGGAACACGACCCCGACGAAGATGTAGGCGAACAGGGTCCCGACCAGCGCGCCGAAACCGACCGCGATGAACCCGGCACCATAGGTGTGGACCGCGATGACGGTCACGCACGCGGCGGCGACCATCTCCCCGACGATCCGCAGCAACAGCAGCAGCGCCAGGTAGCGCCCGGGGTCGGCGACGATCGTGGCCAGGCTCGCGGCTCTGGGGCGCCCCGCGCGCACGAATCCCTCGACCGCGACCCGGGAGACCCGGGTCAGCGCGGCGTCGATGCATCCGATCCCGGCCGCGAACAGCGTGGCCAGCACCGCGAGCAGCAGAAGTGGAACATCACCGTAGCCCATTGGTCCGCCCTGTCAGCTCCCCCGGCAGGCTCAGTGCGCGGCGCTCCTCCGGCACGCTCAGTGCGTGGCGCTCTCCAGGCACGCTCAGTGCGTGCCGGCGGCACGGGCGGAGGCCCAGGAGGTCAGCAGCCGGGACTGCACCGCCCACATCTCCCGCTCCTCGTCCGGCTCGGCATGATCGTAACCGAGCAGGTGCAGGATGCCGTGCGTGCACAGCAGGTGCATCTCGTGCTCGGTCGAGTGCCCCGCCTTGGCCGCCTGCCGACGGGCGACCTCCGGGCACAGGACGATGTCGCCGAGCAGCAGGGTCGGGTCGTCCTCGCCCGAGTCCGGCGCGGACGGGTCGAACGCGTCGTCCTGGGGGAAGGCCAGCACGTCGGTCGGGCCCTCCTCACCCATGTAGCGGACGTGGAGCTCCTCCATCGCGGCCTGCTCCACCAGCATGACCGACAGCTCCGCCAGCGGGTTGACCTTCATGGTGTCCAGCACGAACCGGGCGAGCGCGGTAAGGGTGACCTCATCGGCCTCGACACCCGACTCGTTCGCCACGAACACGGCCATCAGTGATCCATCCTCATCCGGCGCCGCGCCGTACGCGGCCCATCGTCGTCGGCATGCGCTCCGGTCCGCGAGCCGGTGCGCGCCGTGGCCCGCTGGTCGGCGTGCCCGTCACCGCCGGTCCCGGCGGGCGGCCTGGGCCGGTCGGGGTCGCGGCGCGCTTGCCGCGTCCCACCGGGCATAGGCGTCGACGATCTCGCTGACCAGCCGGTGGCGCACCACGTCCGTGCTGGTCAGGACCGCGAAGTGGACGTCGTCGAGGCCGTCGAGGATCTCCCGGACCACCCGTAGGCCGCTGCGGGTGCCGCTGGGGAGGTCCACCTGGGTGACGTCCCCGGTCACAACGATCCTGGAGCCGAAGCCGAGGCGGGTGAGGAACATCTTCATCTGCTCGACGGAGGTGTTCTGCGCCTCGTCCAGGATGATGAACGCGTCGTTGAGGGTCCGCCCGCGCATGTACGCCAGCGGCGCGACCTCGATGGTGCCGCTCTGGATCAGCCGCGGGATCGAGTCCGGGTCGACCATGTCGTGCAGGGCGTCGTACAGCGGGCGCAGGTATGGGTCGATCTTGTCGTAGAGGGTGCCGGGCAGGAAACCGAGCCGCTCCCCCGCCTCGACCGCCGGCCGGGTCAGGATGATCCGATTCACCTGCTTGGACTGCAGCGCCTGCACGGCCTTGGCCATGGCCAGGTACGTCTTGCCGGTACCGGCCGGGCCGATGCCGAACACGATGGTGTGGGCGTCGATCGCGTCCACGTAACGCTTCTGGTTGAGCGTCTTCGGCCGGATCGTCCGGCCCCGGCTGGAGAGGATGTTGAGGGTGAGCACCTCGGCCGGGCGTTCCTCGCTGCCGCTGCGCAGCATCGACAGCGAATGGTCCACGTGGGCCGGGGTGAGCTCGGCCCCGGACTCCAGCACAGCGATCAGCTCGGCGAAGAGCCTGGCCGCCAGCGCGTTCTCCTTCGGAGGACCGGTGATGGTGATCTCATTGCCCCGGACGTGGACATCGGACGATAACGCCTGTTCGACAACGCGCAACAGTTCGTCCTGGTGGCCGAGCAGGCTCACCATGCTGTGCGCACCGGGAACGACGATGCGCGTAACGGTCCGCTGGTCGGACTGGGAGGTGGAATCGGTCATGGGTTGCGGCCGGCGCCGGCCACGGGACCTCTCGAACGACATGAGTTCAGTACGGTCCTTCAGTGTAGCGATCCTCGGGCCTGTTGGACCTCCCGGGCCGGCCGCCGAGCCGGTCGTCGCACTGGCCGTACCAGCACAACAGCCGGCACGACAGGCACAACGAAGGCCGGCGGGACGCCGGCCGCGGGCACACCGGGTACACGATCTAACGCTCCCATCGGGACGTGCGGGAGAGAACGACCGCGGCGGCGACCACGCCGGCGGTCGACGTCCGCAGCACGGTGGGACCGAGCCTGGACGGCCGCCCCCCGGCCGCGGTGAACACTTCCAGTTCGGCGTCGGTGATCCCGCCTTCCGGGCCCACCACGACGACGATCTCCGCTGCCGGGACGGCGTCCGGCAGAGCAGGCGCCCGGGTCGCGGTCAACCCGGCGGTGGCCGACCCGGCCACGGACGCCGTGGTGGCAGGCGGCCCAGCGGCAGCCGTCGCGGTGGCGAAGGACCCGGTAGCGGCCGTCGTCGCCGCGGCGAGCACCCGGGTCAACGGTTCGGCGGCATCCTCGTGCAGGACCACGGCGAGCTCGGCCGCGGTGAGCCGGGCGGCGGCGGCGTCGGTGTCGGTGGGAGCGGTGACCCGTGGCCAGAACACCCGCCGCGACTGCTTCGCCGCCTCCCGGGCCGTCGCCGACCAGCGGTCATGGGCACGGGCGCCCCGCTCCCCCGCCCAGCGCACGACCGAGCGGGAGGCCGCCCAGGGGACGATCTCGTCGACCCCCACCTCGGTCATGAGCTCGACGGCGAGCTCGCCGCGGTCGCCCTTGGCCAGCGCCTGGACCACCACGAGCCGGGGCAGCCGCGCCGGGTGCACGACCCGGCGCTCCACCGCGCAGTCGATCTCGTCCCGCCGGCAGCGCACAACCGTGCACTCGGCAACCACGCCACGCCCGTCGGTGACATCCAGCCGTTCACCGGGGCGTAGCCGCCGTACCGTAGCCGCATGCCTACCCTCGGCACCGACCAGCGTCAGCTCGACGGCGTCCGGCACCGGCACCTGGTGGAACAGGGGTGCGGTCAGCTCTCAGGCCCTTCGAGGGTCACCGACGGTCACGCTTACCGGGTGCCACGGGAGCCGCGCAGCCGGGAGAAGAAGCCCTGGCCGTCAGCGGAGCCGCTGCCGCCGGAGATGACCGCCGGCTGCTCCTCGTCCCGCAGCTTCGCCAGTTCGCGCAGCAGCCGCTCCTGCTCGGCGTCGATCTTGGTCGGTGTCTCGACCACGACGTGGATGTGCAGGTGGCCGCGTCCGACCGAACGCAGGTGCGGGACGCCCCGACCGCTCATGGTGATCACATGGCCGGGCTGGGTGCCGGGCTTGACCGTGATGGTCTCACTGCCGTCGAGCGTGTCCAGCGTGCAGGTAGTGCCGAGCGCGGCGGCGGTCATCGGGACGCGCAGCTCGCAGTGCAGGTCGTCGCCCTCCCGGGTGAACACCGGATGGGGGCGCTCCTGGACTTCGACGTAGAGGTCGCCGTTGGGGCCGCCGCCCGGGCCGACCTCACCCTCGCCGGACAACCGGATGCGCATCCCGTCCTCGACCCCGGAAGGGATCTTGACGGTGAGGTTGCGCCGCTTGCGGACCCGGCCGTCGCCGCCGCACTCCCGGCACGGGTGCTCGATCACCGTCCCGGTGGCGCCGCAGCGGGTGCACGGCCTGGAGGTGACCATCTGCCCGAGGAAGGAGCGGGCGACCTGCTGGATCTCCCCGCGCCCGTGGCAGACCGGGCAGGTCACCGGATGGCTGCCCGGCGCCGCGCCGTCCCCGGAGCAGGTACCGCACACCACGGCGGTGTCCACGGTGATGTCCCGGGTCGTCCCGAAGGCGGTCTCGGAGAGGTCGAGCTCAAGACGGAGCAGCGCGTCGTTGCCCCGGCGCACCCGCGAACGCGGCCCACGGCTGGCGCCGCCGCCGAAGAAGGCGTCCATGATGTCGCCGAGGCCGCCGAAGCCGGCTCCGAACGACGACCCGCCGGCTCCCCCACCGGGCGCCAGCGGATCCCCGCCGAGATCGACGATCTGGCGCTTCTCCGGGTCGGAGAGGACCTCGTAGGCCGCGGTCACGGCCTTGAAGCGAGCCTGCGCCTCAGGGTCGGGGTTGACGTCGGGATGCAGCTCGCGGGCAAGCTTGCGGTAGGCCCTTTTGAGCTCATCGTTCGAGGCGTCCCGGCGTACGCCGAGCACCTCGTAGTAGTCGGTGGCCATCAGTCGGCACCCAAGAGATCACCCACATACTTGGCGACGGCCTGGACGGCCGCCATGGTTCCCGGATAGTCCATCCGCCTTGGACCGACCACCCCCAGGCCACCCAACGCGGACGCCCCGCGACCGTACCCCGTCGCTACCACCGATGTGGAACGCAACGCATCCACGCTGTTTTCGTGGCCAATACGGACCGTGACGGTATCGAGGTCCCGTACCTCGCCGATCAGTTTCAACAGAACGACCTGCTCCTCCAGAGCCTCCAGAAGCGGACGCAGCGTATCGGCAAAGTCGATGGCGGAACGCGTCAGGTTGGCGGTACCCGCCAGAGCGATCCGTTCCTCCGGCTTGTCGACCAGCGCCTCCATCACAACCGTGATCAGCATGTTCAGGTGCGGACGCAGCCCCGGCCGGGCCTCGTCCGGCAGGTTGGCGACCGCCTCGGGCGCGTCCGCCAGCCGACGCCCGTTCAGCGCCGCGTTGAGCACGGTGCGCAGCTCGCTGACGGTCGGGTCGTCCACCGGCTCGGGTACTTCGACGACCCGCTGCTCGACCCGTCCGGTGTCGGTGATCAGTACGAGCAGCAGGCGCACCGGTGTGATCGTCACGATCTCGATGTGCCGGACGCCGCTGCACGACAGCGACGGGTACTGCACGACCGCGACCTGGCGGGTCAGCTGCGCGAGCAGCCGGACCGACCGCCGGACCACGTCGTCGAGATCGATCGCGCCCTCCAGGAAGCTCTGGATGGCCCGCCGCTCGGCCCGGGACAACGGTTTGACCCCCGACAGCCGGTCGACGAAGAGGCGGTAGCCTTTGTCCGTGGGAATCCGGCCGGCGCTGGTGTGCGGCTGGGTGATGTAGCCTTCTTCCTCAAGTGTGGACATGTCATTACGGACAGTAGCAGGAGACACCCCGAGCTGGTGGCGCTCGGCCAACAGCTTGGAGCCCACGGGTTCGTTGCTGAGCACGAACTCCTCAACGATGGCTCGAAGTACGTCCAGCCGCCGTTCCTCCAGCACGCCGTATCACCCCTTTGCCACGCTGAAGCCGCCGGGTGAGGTCAGCGACGACCACACGAAGCCACCGAGGCCGCCGAGGCCGCCGAGGCCAGAAACCCGCCGGCGGGACGCTCTGGCACTCGATTGCCGCGAGTGCCAATTGTAGCTGTCCTGGCGACCAGGCGAGACGGACAAATGTGTCACCGCCACCGGGAGCTTGAGGAGTGTTTCCCGGTGACGGCCGCGGCTAGTCCGATAGAAGAGCGTGTATGACGGTGTCGGCGAGCAGCCTGCCGCGCAGGGTCAGCAGGACGCGTCCCGCCGCCAGCGCAGGGGGATCCACCAGCCCGTCGGCGGCGAGCCGGGCGGCCTGGGACCGCCCCGCGGGCGTGAGCTCCTCGGCCGCGAGGCCCTCGGCCAGGCGCACCTCGAGCATGATCCGTTCCATGCGCGCGGCGGCGGCGTCCAGCTCCTCGTGGGCCGCCGCGGGGCTTGCGCCCGCGGCGAGCCGTGCGCTGTAGGAGGCTGGATGGCGCACGTTCCACCAGCGGACACCCCCGATGTGGCTGTGCGCCCCCGGCCCGAAACCCCACCAGTCGGCGCCCCGCCAGTAGCCGAGGTTGTGCCGGCTGTGAGCGGCGGGCCCACGCGCCCAGTTGCTGATCTCGTACCAGCTCAGGCCGGCCGCGGTCAGGGTCTCCTCGGCCTGCTGGTAGCGGTCCGCCATAAGATCGTCATCGGGCGGGAGCAGCTCGCCGCGCCGGATCCGCCGGGCCAGCCGGGTACCGTCCTCGACGGTCAGCGCGTATGCGCTGACATGGTCGGGATCGAGCGCGACCACCGCGTCCAGGCTCGCCTGCCAGTCCCGGGCGGACTCGCCGGGAGTGCCATAGATCAGGTCGAGGTTGATGTGGGCGAAGCCGGCCTTGCGCGCCCAGCTGACCACGTCCGGGACGCGTCCGGGGGTGTGCCGGCGGTCGAGCGCGGCAAGCACGTGCGGACGGGCGCTCTGCATCCCGAACGAGATCCGCGTGTACCCGGCGGCGGCCAGCCGCTCCAGGGCACCGGCGTCCACGGACTCGGGGTTCGCCTCCGTGGTCACCTCAGCGCCGGCGGCGAGGCCGAACTCCGCGTCGATCATCCGGAGCAGCCGCTCGAGGTCCTCGGCGGGCAGCAGGGTCGGCGTCCCGCCGCCGACGAAGACCGTCGAGACCGCGACGTCGGCCGGGCCGAGAACGGACCGGGCCAGGCGGAACTCGGCCGCCAGCGTCTCCACGAACGTGCCGATCGCAACCCCCGGCCCGAGTTCGGTCGCGGTGTAGGTGTTGAAGTCGCAGTAGCCGCAGTGGGTCGCGCAGTACGGGACGTGCACGTAGACCCCGAACGGGCGGCTGCCAAGGGTGTCCGTGGCCCGCGTCGGGAGCACGCCGTCCCACACCTGGAGGCTGCCGTCAGCGGCTGGGGAGCCCCTGCCCCGCGGGCCCGCCGGGCCTCCCGAGTGAACCGGGCCTGCCGGCCTGTCCGGCCTGTCCGGCTCACCGGGACCGGCTGCGCTGGGCTGGCCGAGGGCTGACACGGCCGTCGAGATGTGCGGCATGGCCATAGTGTGCCCGACTCGCAACGCTGTGCCTGCCTTCAGGCCCGCTTCCAAGCCCGCCTTCAGGCCTGCCCTCATCACCCACCTACCGTTCCGGCGATCGCGCGTCCCACCCACCGGACGCTCGGACGACAGCCGCCTCATGATCTTTGTATTCAGTTATCGGATTTGTCGGATTCAACCGTCCAATACGCCCGTCGAATGGGCCTGGAACCCCACCGGAGCACCGGCCGGCAGCGACGTTGACCTGACATTGATAATCGACTGGTCAATATAGGTGAAGCGTCGTGAGTTCGTGGTCCCGCGTCCGGAAAACTCAATCACATGAATGACGACGCCGTGCGCGGTGTCCTCGACAACATCGAGGATCTTCTCCCCCCTCACGCGACGGAGTACCGATCCGGCACCCTGGCCGGATCGGTCGGTCCCGCCGGCCATGACGAACCCGCCACTGAACCCATCCGACTATCCCCCTCGTCCGCACGAACCCCCTGAGCTGCCCGAACAGGCAACCCGAACCGCCCAGGGGCCCGGGCCTCCCGGACCGGCTCGCACAGCCGCCGGCTCCGGGAGGAACCCCGCGGAGACGAGAGGGTCACGGCCACGCTGGCGACCGAAGGACGGCCGGCCGGAGTCACCGCCCGGCCACGGACGGCAGGACTATTTCCCGCTCTTGGACGCGTCCGTGGACAGGGCCGCGATGAATGCCTCCTGCGGGACTTCGACGCGGCCGATGGTCTTCATCTTCTTCTTTCCTTCCTTCTGCCGTTCCAGCAGCTTGCGCTTGCGGGTGATGTCACCGCCGTAGCACTTGGCCAGCACGTCCTTGCGGATGGCACGGATGTTCTCCCGGGCGATGATTCGGCTACCGATCGCGGCCTGGATCGGCACCTCGAACTGCTGGCGCGGGATCAGCTCCCGCAGCCGGGAGGTCATCGCGACCCCGTAGCCGTACGCCTTGTCCTTGTGGACGATCGCGGAGAACGCGTCGACGGTCTCCCCCTGCAGCAGGATGTCGACCTTGACCAGGTCGGACACCTGCTCGCCGGCCGGCTCGTAGTCGAGGCTGGCATACCCCCGGGTCTTCGACTTCAGGGCGTCGAAGAAGTCAAAAATGATCTCTCCGAGCGGGAGCCGGTACTTGAGCTCGACCCGGTCGGTCGACAGGTAGTCCATCCCGTCCAGCGTGCCGCGCCGACCCTGGCAGAGCTCCATGACCTGACCGACGAAGTCGGACGGCAGCAGCACCATGGCATCCACGACCGGCTCGTGGACCTCGGAGATCTTTCCCGCCGGCCAGTCGCTCGGGTTGGTGACGATCGTCTCACTGCCGTCCTCCATGAGCACCCGGTAGACCACGTTCGGCGCGGTGGAGATGAGCGTGAGGTTGAACTCCCGTTCCAGACGCTCCCGGACGATCTCCAGATGGAGCAGCCCGAGGAAGCCGCAGCGGAAACCGAAGCCCAACGCCGCGGACGTCTCGGGCTCGTAGGTCAGCGCGGCGTCGTTGAGCTGCAGCTTGTCCAGGGCCTCCCGCAGGGCGGGATACTCGCTGCCGTCGATCGGGTACAGGCCGCTGTAGACCATCGGGCGCGGGTCACGGTAACCGGCCAGTGGCGCCTCGGCCGGGTGGGCCGCCGAGGTCACGGTGTCCCCGACCCGGGCCTGCCGGACGTCCTTGACCCCCGGGATGAGGTAGCCGACCTCCCCGGCGGACAGTCCCTCCCGCGGGATCGCCTCCGGCGAGATCACCCCGACCTCGAGGGTCTCGTGGCTCGCCCGCGTCGACATCATCAGGCAGCGGTCCCGGGCGGTCAGCCGGCCGTCGACCACCCGCACATACGTGATCACACCCCGGTAGGTGTCGTAGACGCTGTCGAAGATCATGGCGCGCGCGGGGGCGTCCGGGTCGCCCATCGGCGCGGGGACCCGCCGGACGATCTCGTTGAGCAGCTCGGGCACGCCCTGGCCGGTCTTGCCCGACACCAGCAGCACGTCGGCAGGGTCGCAGCCGATGATCTGCCCCAGCTCGGCGGCGTACTTCTCCGGCTGCGCGGCCGGCAGGTCGATCTTGTTGAGGACCGGGATGATCTGCAGGTCGTTCTCCAGCGCCAGGTACAGGTTTGCCAACGTCTGCGCCTCGATACCCTGAGCCGCGTCGACGAGCAGCACCGCGCCCTCACAGGCCGCAAGCGACCGACTGACCTCATAGGTAAAGTCAACATGGCCAGGAGTGTCGATCAGATGCAGGACGTAGTCGCGGCCGTCGTCGGCCTGCCACGGCAGCCGGACACTCTGCGCCTTGATCGTGATGCCGCGCTCGCGCTCGATGTCCATCTTGTCCAGATACTGGGCACGCATGTTACGAGCCTCGACGACACCGGTAACACCGAGCATCCGGTCGGCGAGCGTCGACTTGCCGTGGTCGATGTGAGCGATGATGCAGAAGTTGCGGATCGACGCCTGGTCGACCGATGCCTGGTTGATACGACGGGGGTCGGAGGCTGGGGGCACGCGGAGTCTTCTCGTTTCGTCGGGATGGACTGTGTCATCGTGCCAGGCCCTGACACGCAAGGCTCGGCATACCAGGAGGCTCGGCGCAGCAAGCACCGACGTACCAGAGCGCTGGCGCGCAAAGCCCGGCGCAGCAAGCACCGACGCGCCAGAGCGCTGGCCGCGCAAGGCCCGGCGCACCATGGCCCGGCACAGGCCCGGCGCGGCCCTGGTGTGCTGGGCTCACCCGTCGGACGCCGATGGTCACATCGGTACCCACCCGCCGCAACAGCCCCCGGACACCGCGGTCAGTCCCGGCCGGCGGACGCCACTGGCACGCCCTCCGGCACCGTTCGTGGGTAAGTTGGTAAGGTTACCGATGTTTCCCGGGGCCACCCGGCTTCCCCGGTGCCATCCGTGCACCGGCCAGACGCCGGCAGGCCAGTCGCGAGCAGGCCGGTCCTGGGCCGACGCCGGGGCTCAACCGACCTTCATACCGATTCAACTTCGACGACCAGGGGTTCTTTCGCGTGGCCAATATCAAGTCGCAGATCAAGCGCAACCTCACCAACGAGAAGCGACGGCTGCGCAACAAGGCCGTGAAGTCCGAACTGAAGACGCTCATCCGCCGCTTCCGGGAAGCCGTGGAGGCGGGCGACCAGGAGCGTGCCGGTCTGGAGCTGCGCATCGCGTCGCGCAAGCTGGACAAGGCCGTGAGCAAGGGCGTCATCCACGCGAACCAGGCTGCCAACAAGAAGTCGGCGCTGGCCACCCGGTACGCTTCGCTGACCAAGGTCTGACGCCACCCGTCCGACGCGTCCACTCGTACGCCGTCCGCCCGTCGCTTTCCCGACCGGGCTCCGACCGGAGCCGGGCCGGTTCGGCTGAGCGGGCGGCGCGAGGCGTCTGTCCGTGGGATGCCCGTCCGCCCAACGTCACCCAGGTTCGTCGGTATCCTGCGGGTAGCCCGGATAGCCTGTACACATACCTGGTGCTACCGGCTGGCTGCCAGGGACATCGACGTTCTGATGGCGGCCGGGGAACCTGCGGCATGCCGGATCTCCCAGGATGGCTTCCGAGGAGCGCCGGAATCCGTGCTGTCAGTCCGGCGGCGTTCTGGACGCCGACGGTTCGTTCTCCGCGAGACGGCTCCGTGTGTCGTCCGCGGCCAGCATCTTCTTGATCGCTTCGTTGTAGGCCGCCATGACGGCCGCTGTCAGCGGCAGCACCACGATCACCCATGCGCTCGCCAGATCAGCCAGGGCGATCAGGACGCCGAGCAGGCTGCTGCCGGCCAGGGTGCGGCCGGTGGAGAGGAACCTGTGCGGTCGCCCGACCGGGTCGCTGGTGACCGAGGATGACGCTGGTTCCGACGTCGGTGTGCTTCCCCGCTCCGGGCCGATCCGGTGCTCAGCGGCGCTCCGCCCCGAATCACCCTGGCTGAGATCACCCCGGCTCTGGTCGTCCTGCGCCGCTCCGTCCGTGTCTTGGGCACCCCTGTCCGTTTCCTCTTCCTCCCCGTCCTGGCCGTCCTCGCCGCCTCCGTCCCGATCACTTCCGTTCGGACCGGCTTCGTCCGGGCCGGCTTCGTCCGGGTTGTCTCCGTTCGGGCCGGAGGAGTCCTCCTGATCGGGCTGGGGTGCACGCAACGTCACCGCCGGGCTCCCGCCGGACGGCCACGGGCCGACACGATCTGAGTGACAAGCCTTTCCAGCCCGTAGACCGGATCCACGGCGCCGCCCTTGACGGCCGCATCCGCGGCGCTGACCGCGCGCATCGCGTAGGCCAGCCCTTCGTCGCTCCAGCCGCGGGCCGCCCGCTGGGAACGTTCCACCTTCCAGTCAGGCATGCCGAGGCTGCGGGCCAGCTCCCAGGTGGAGCCACCGCCGGCGGCCGCGACCCGGGCCAGGTCACGCAGCCCGGTGGTCATGGCGCTCACGACCAAGACGGGTGGGACACCGCCCGCAAGCGTCTGGCGCAGCACGGTCAGAGCCTCGGGCAGGTCTCCCGCGATCGCGGCGTCCGCCACCGCGAAACCGGTGGCCTCAGCCCGGCCGCGACGGTATCCGGCAACCAGGGCCTCGTTGATCGTCCCACCGGAGTCCGCGACCATCTGATCACATACCATCGCCAACTCGCGCAGATCGCTACCGACCGCGTCCACCAGCGCCTTCACCGCGCCCGCACTGATCTGGCCGCCGAGACGGCGGACCTCGGCCGCGACGAAGTCGTGGCGGTCCCGGGGACGGGTGATACGCGCCGCCGTGACGACCGTCGCACCGGCCGACTTCATCGCCTCCGCCAGTTTGCGGTTGCGTACGACACCGCTGTGGACGACGACGAGCACGACGTCGTCCAGCGGCCGGGCGAGATAGGCCAGCAGCGCCTCCCTGAGATCATCCGTGAGTTCCTGCGCGCCGCGGACCACGACCACCCGTAGCTCGCCGAACATCGATACGCTGGCCAGATCGACCACATCGCTCTCGGTGAACTCACCCGGCGCTCGGTCGACGATCTCCGTCTGCGGGTCGTGGCGCCGGGCGGCGTGGATGACGTCCCGGACAGCGCGGGAGACGAGCAGTTCCTCGTCACCGGAGACAAGGACCAACCGTGGCGGCGCGGATGTCGGCGGCACGCTGGCGAGCATGTCACAAGGACGCTACCCGGACCGCACGACCTGGTCAGGAACATCAAATGATTACGATCCGCCATCAACGTGTGGGCAAGATTCCGACAATACGTGACATTAATATCACCTGCACACCCAAAGTAATGACGGACAGTGTGATGAGGACACGACGCCCGCGGCGCCGGCGGACGGTCGCGAGCAGCACGACCGTGGCGGCGACGAGGGCCACGGCGCCGGCCGGGCCGGCCGGCCAGCCGATCTCCGCGCCAGGTACGCGCGCCGCGACGTCCGCCACCGTGATCAACCATCCGCACGGCACACCCGCGAAGGTTGCCAGGAACCGGGCCAGCGGATCGTGGACGACCGCCGCCACCGTGGCAAGGACCCCGAGGATGGTCGCTGGTGCGACTGCGGCCTCGGCGAGCATGTTGGCGGGAACGGCCACCAGGCTGACCCCGCCGCCGATGGCGACGAGGACCGGCGAGCAGGCGACATGTGCCGCCGCGGCGACCGCGAGTGGCTCGGCCAGCCACCTCGGCAACCGGCCCGCCAGTGCGTCCCGCCAGCCCGGAACGAGGATCACCAGGCCGGCGGTGGCGGCAACCGACAGGGTGAAACCGACCGAACGAGCAAGATCGGGGCTGCTGAGGACGAGTACCAGCACGGTGGCCGCGAGCGCGGGCATGGCCAGCCGTGACCGCCCGCTGCCGGCCGCGACGATCCCGATCAGTCCCATGACACCGGCACGCATGACGCTCGGTGACGGCCGGGCCAGGATGACGAAACCGACCAGGGCCATCGCGACCCAACCGGCCTGCACCCACGGGGCCAACCGGCTGCGCCGGACGACTACGGTCGCCGCGGCGATGATGATCGCGCAGTTCGCCCCGGAAACAGCGACAAGATGTGACATCCCGGCGGTCCGGAAGTCCTCCCGCACCTCGTCGTCGAGGTTGCTCGTGTCGCCGAGGACAAGACCCGGCAGCAGCCCGCGGCGCGGGCCGACAAGCCCCGACGTGGCATCGCGCAGACCCGCCCGCAGCTGACCGGCCGCCCGCTGTACCGATGAGGGCGGGCCGACCGAGGCCGGCGCGGCCCGGACGAAGACGACAGCCGCGACGGTGTCGCCCGCCCTCGGCGGCGCCAGCTTCCCCGAGGTGCTGACATGCTGGCTCGGCAGCAGATCCTCCCAGCCGGACGCGGTCGCGAGCACCAGTACCGGCTGCCGCAGCCGGATGTCGTGCCCGTCCGCGGCCAGCCGCTCCACCCGCACCGGGACGATGACGAGTTCGCCGTTGCCCCCGTGGCTGACCCGCGGGTCGCCGGTCACCGTGCCTTCGATGTCGGCGGCCGCCCGGGCCGCGCCGAGAGCCGCGAGCGGACCAAGCGCGCGGGCCCGGGCCGGCAGACCCGCCGCCAGCACACCCGCGGCAAGACAGGCCAGGCATGCCAGGACCGCGCCCACCGGCCGCCGGACCGTCCGGCGGCGGAGCAGGGTCACCACGCACAGCGGTGTCACGCACAGCAACATTCCGGCGATCCACAGCACGGCCACTGGTGGCACGGCCAGCCCGGTGCCCGCTGCTCCCGCCCAGGCCGCGAGGGCCGGAGCGACCAGGCGCAGGTCGGGCGGTTGACGTTGTGGATCGTGACCGACAACGGTCATGTTCGTGCTCCATGCCACACGGCCACCGGCAAACCGACACGTTCTCCATTACGTGCTGACCGTCAGACGGTGACGAGCGGAAGAAGGTCGGCGAGCCGCTGATCACCGACTCCGGTCACCTCCCCCAGTTGCCGTGGGGAAGCGAAACCGCCGTGAGCCACACGCCACTCGACGATCCGCTGGGCCAGCACAGGGCCCACG
The DNA here is from genome assembly GCF_900634755.1 of Protofrankia symbiont of Coriaria myrtifolia. Classification (NCBI taxonomy): domain Bacteria; kingdom Bacillati; phylum Actinomycetota; class Actinomycetes; order Frankiales; family Frankiaceae; genus Protofrankia; species Protofrankia symbiont of Coriaria myrtifolia. Next base: position 9,290 of record NZ_CAAAFS010000131.1, on the reverse strand, counting down.
CCGGGCAGCGCGTCGAGGGCTTCGACCGTGGCCGTGTTGAGGTTCACCGGCGCCCCGGGTGCGGCGCCCGGCGAGCCCCTCCCACTGCCACCGCCGGCGGCACCGGTACCCCCGGCGCTGCCGGCGGCACCGCCCGCGGGCTGGGGTGGCGCCGGTCCGGGGCGGCCGTCCACGAGAATCTGCTCGCCGTCCACCAGGCGACGCGCCAGCGCCAGGCCGGAGGTGTCCGTCCCGGGCAGCACCCCGCCGGCACGGGCCACCGCGTCCACCACCCGGGATCCTCCCGGCAGGGTGAGCACCCCGGGATGATGGACCTTGCCCGCGACGTCGACGACGACCTGTGCCTGTGGACTCCCGGTGGCGGCAGACGACGGCGGTGCCGCCGTCGCCACGGCGCCGGCCACCGTGCCGTGCCCCGGGTTCGCGAGGTCCGTCACCTGTGCCGCCGGCGGAAGGGCCAGCACGGGCACCGGTCTGCCCCGCCAGGCGAACCAGCCGGCCGCCAGCGCCGCGACGAGGGCAACGAGCGCGATCAGCAACGCGCCACGGATGGCCGGGTCGACCAGCCCGCCGCGCAGAGTATGCGGCAGGCGTCCGGCCAGGCCGGATCCAACCCGCTGGATGATCGTCTGCCGCTCCCCGCCGCCGGGGCTGGCGCGCTCGGCCAGTATCTCGTCGAGAAAGGAGGAATCGACGGATGCCGTGCCGGCCGCGTCGGACCGGGACGACCGGCTGTGCTCGCCGAACACGGGTAGTTCCCCCGGACGGGAGTCCGGCCCGACACGGTCCGGTTCCCCGTCGGAAGCGACCGGATCCGGGCCGGCGGGGTACGGCCGGTCGGGCTCCAGGCTGTCGTGTTCTCCCGTGACCGGGGCATGGGTCACCGGAACACGTGGCCGAACCACGGCAGCCACGCCCGAGCGGGTGGCGGCGCGGATGTCGGGGACAAAAGAAAGATCAGCCATGCCCGTGACGGTAGGACCCCGCGTCGTGGCGGTACATCGCGTATCCCGCATCTGTGGACAACCATGCTCTGTCCACAGGATACGGCGAGTGACGGACAAAACCGGCTATGTTCGGTACCACGGTCGACACGCAGCAACACACCCGATGCCCAGCTGAAATGATCACGTATAGTTGTATCGCACAATCAAGTAGCGAAATGTCGAGCCGTGGGATACATCCCGTTGCGACCTGCGTCGAATGCCCGTGGCCGCCCTGCGTTCTCACTGTGCCGGCATCACCTGAGCGGTCCGCCTGACGGAGGATGAATGACGACCACCGGGAACAATGTCAGCCGCGACCGGAATCCACCAGACGACACCGGTACGGACCTGAGCCACCGGCAGATCGTCGCCATCATCATCGGGCTGATGACGGGTATGCTGCTCGCGGCACTGGACCAGACCATCGTCGCGACCGCACTGCCGACCATTGTCGGCGAGTTCCATCGCAGTGACATGCTTTCCTGGCTGGTCACGGCCTACCTGTTGACTTCCACGATCTCCGCTCCGCTGTACGGGAAAGCCAGTGACCTCTACGGGCGCAAAACCGTCCTACAGCTGTCCATCACGATCTTCCTGATCGGCAGCACGCTGTGCGGGCTTGCCCAGTCGATGTACCAGCTCGTCGGATTTCGCGCTCTACAGGGCCTTGGTGCTGGCGGCCTCATCTCCCTGGCCTTCGCCGTCATCGGCGACATCGTCGCACCCCGGGAACGGGGGCGCTACCAGGGATACTTCAGCGGGGTCTTCGGCGCGTCGAGCATTCTCGGCCCGCTCGTCGGCGGTTTTCTGGTCGATCACGGGTCATGGCGCTGGGTGTTCTTCGTCAACCTTCCGGTCGGGCTCGCCGCGCTCGTCGTCATCAACCGGACGTTGCGACTACCGTTCCGGCGACGCCGGGCGGCCATCGACTGGGCCGGCGCCATCCTGCTGGTCACGGGTCTGAGCGCCATCCTGCTCGCTACTCAGAGTGGAGGCAAGGACTTCGCGTGGCTCTCCTGGCAGATCGCCGCGCTGATCGCCGCAGGAGTCGTACTGATCGTTTCTTTCGCGCTGCGTGAACGGGTGGCACCGGAAGCCATTCTCCCACCACGGCTGTTCAGCAACAGCATCTACACGGTGTCCGCGCTGCTGAGCCTCGTCACCGGCACCTTCATGTTCGGGGCGATTATTTTTCTCCCGCAGTATCTACAGATCGTCCATGGCGCGAGTGCCACCGTCAGCGGGCTGCGAATGCTCCCGCTGCTCGCCGGTATTCTGCTGACGTCCATCGGGTCCGGCCGGCTGATCAGCGCTACCGGGCATTACAAGCGGTTTGTCGTCGCGGGCACGGTCGGGGTTACCATCGGGCTCTTTCTGCTCAGTCGTGTCAGCGCCGACACGGGCGCGCTGGAGCTCGGTCTGTGGATGTTTGTCACGGGG
>NZ_CAAAFS010000131.1:0-6131 GCF_900634755.1 Protofrankia symbiont of Coriaria myrtifolia | reverse complement strand
GCTTCCTCCTGCAGAACGTCCTGCTGGCCGTACAGAATTCTGTCGATCCGCGGGACATGGGCGCCGCGACCTCCAGCGTGACATTCCTGCGCACCATGGGAGGCGCCATCGGCGCGTCCGCCCTGGGGGCGGTGCTCACCGCTCAACTGGCCACGAACATCGCCCTGCGAATACCCGGCGCGCAGCCCGGAAACGCCGCAGCCAACCGTTTTGTCTCAACTCCGCACGATGTCGCAGGGCTGGCCGCGCCGATACGTGAAGCGGTACGAACCGCCTATGCCGACTCACTCGGCCGGGTCTTTCTGGTGGCCGTTCCGATCGGGATCGCCGCCTTCGTGATCAGCCTGTTCCTCCGGGAGGCCGAACTGCGCGGATCGACCGCCATCTCCCGGACCGACACATCGGACGGCGCGGTGGGAGACGACCGCACCGACAGCAGCCATGGCTCCGGGCCGGGAGCGAAGCGATCGACGGCCAGCGCCTCCAGGGAGTAGATTGTTGCCCGCGCAACCGACTTCGGGCCCGCGTGAAAATGATCATGCGAGCAGAGTCTGCGAAGTCCTGGGAAGAACCCGCTCGTGGGAACACGACTCGTAGGAGAAGGCCTGAAGAGGAGATCATTATGACCGTACCGGGCACCGCCATCGAGAACCTCACCGGCACCTGGACGATCGACCCCGCTCACAGTCGGTTCGGTTTCGCCGTCCGACACGCGATGGTGGCGACCGTCCGGGGCAGCTTCAGGTCCTTCGAGGGCACCCTGCACCTCGACGGCTTCAGGCCCACGGCCTCGCATGCCACGATCAGCATCAACACCGACAGCATCGACACCGGGAACTCCGACCGCGACACCCACCTGCGCTCCCCCGATTTTCTCGACGCTGACACGCATCCGACGATCACCTTCACCGGCACTGGCATCAAACCAGGGGACGATCCGGACAGCTATGTGGTCACCGGCGACCTGACCATTCACGGCACCACGCATGTGGTCGAGGTGGCGGTCGAGTTCCAGGGCAGCGCGGTGGACTCGTTCGGCAACAGCCGGGTGGGGTTCGCCGCCACGTCCTCCCTCAGCCGGAAGGACTTCGGCCTCACCTGGAACGCGCCGCTGGAGGCGGGGGGTGTCCTCATCGGCGACAAAGTCAAGATCGACGTTGACATCTCGGCCATCAGGGCGTCCTGATCAGAACTGCGCAGGGCCAATGACCGGTGGCCGCGTGGTGGTCAAGAACTGCCTCGATCCAGAATCGCAGGACCGCGCGGTGCCGCCGACGGGCCGGCGGCACCGCTCCGGCCAGGGCATCCCGGTACATCCGGTGCACCCAGCCGGAGCTGCCCGTCACCGGGCCGCCGGGCGACGGACGGGCGCGACACGAACGGCCGGGACGCCGCTGAGTATCGGAGAAGGAGCGTAGCGGTAAGGAGCGGGGCCGGCCAGGGCCGGTATCGAGGACTGGCAGCACTCGACGCGGGGAACCCCCTTGTCCAGGGCGGGGAACCCCTTGTCCAGGGCGGAAGGTACGAGCGGTCCCGGAGATGACGATCATGATGACGACGGCAGAGACGCACCGCCACCATGGCGGAGCTTCGAGCGCGGTCTGGATGGCAGGACTCTTCCTGGGGATCGCGGTGACGGTTCTCGGCGTGCTCCTGGTCGCCCACCCCTTCGCCGCCACGCGCACACTGGCGATCCTGATCGGCATTGGGCTGGTGCTGTCCGGGATCATGGATATGGTCGCGACAGCCCGTGCGGGCGAGGAGACTGCCAGCTTCTTCGGCGTCCTGCTCGTGATCGGCGGGATCGTCGTGCTCGCCTGGCCGGGTGTCACCTTGTGGACGGTGGCCCTCATCGTCGGAATCTGTCTGCTGGTGGCTGGCGTCGCGCGTATCGCCATGGCCGGCTACGCGCGCGGGCACGGACGCTCATGGGGGTGGGGCGTGTTCATCGGCCTCCTGGCGATGGGCATCGGCATTCTCGCCCTGGTGTGGCCAGCGGCTACCGTCTTCATCCTGGCGGTGCTATTCGGGATCGAGCTGATCGTGCATGGCATCGGCCAGATCGCGCTCGCTCTCACGGTCCGCCGGGAGTCACGGGCCTGACACCCCGGGAGCGGCCCCGCCGAGCATCGGGCACCACGGGGCCGCTCCGGTCATCCGCGTTGCCAGACGCTCGGCAACCAGAGCGCGGCGCACGACGGCTGGCCTGCTCGACACGCTCGATATCGAACGTATGTTCGGGTATTGTGTCTCTATGCCCCTCCAGTGCAGCCTGTTGACCAGCGGCGACCCCGCGGTCTCCATCAACCCCACGTTCAGCCGCATCCGCCTCGACGGGACGCCATGGGTCGACGTGGCGCCGGGGTGGCTGCGCGGCGCTGACGACCTTTGCGGGACCCTCGCCAGCGAGGTCCCCTGGCGGCAGGGTCGACGGTGGATGTACGAGCGCATGGTGGACGATCCACGACTGTCACGGTGGTACAAGGCGACCGAGCCTCTCCCCCACCCCATCCTGGCCACGATATGTAGCTCTTTGTGCGCGCATTATCAGGTGCCGTTCGGCTCGGTCGGGCTCAACTTCTACCGCGACGGTGACGACAGCGTCGCGTTTCACCGCGACCGTGAACTGCGCAGGCTCGGTAACACCCTGATCGCGATCGTGACGCTGGGGGCGCGGCGTCCCTTCCGGCTCCGTCCGCGCGGTGGCGGTGCCGGTCGGACGCTGCTCCCTGCGTCCGGAGATCTTCTGGTGATGGGTGGCCGCTGCCAGGCCGACTGGGAGCATGCGGTCCCGAAAGTCGCTTCCTGCGGCCCGCGGATCAGCGCATCCTGGCGGTGGGCCGCGTGAGGAGCCTCTTCGGCAGCTTCAGGACGCTCTCACGGACGCGCCTAGAGCGCGTCATCCGGCGGGTGGCCCGCGGACGGAAGTCAATCATGGTCGATCGGGACCGCACCGGAGTGGACGGCCCGCGAGTCCGCTCCGTCCACGTCGTCGGCCAGGGTGACCGGCTCCAGCAGATGCGGACCGTTGTTACGCACGTTGCCGACCTGGGTGTCGACCGGGTAGGCACGCAGCACTCCGGCTGGCGTGGGCCCGAGCATGCTGGTCAGCACCGCAGGATCGGCCAGGACAGGATCAAGCCAGTGCGACCAGGCCACCGGGGGAAGGACGACCGGCGACCGCGGATGCAGGGACTCCAGACCGGCCGGCGCCGTAGTGGTGATGATGGTGAAGGTCGCGAGCGTACCGCCCGTGGGCGGGCGCCACAGCTCGTACAGCCCCGCGAGCGCGGCAGGTTCGTTGTCGACCGGGCGTACCAGGTACGGCTGCGCGCGCCGGGCCCCTTCGGTCCGCTGCCACTCGTAGTAACCCGTGATCGGGACGAGACAGCGGCGGGCTCGCAGCGCGGCGCGGAACGCGGGTTTGGTCGCCACCGTCTCCGCCCTGGCGTTGATCATTTTGTTGCCGATGGCGGCATCCTTGGCCCACGAGGGCACCAGGCCCCAGCGCGCCAGCCGCAGCCGGGGGGTCGGTGTCGGCTGCTGGCCCGGCGGGATGACGATCACCGGGGCCGAAGCGGTCGGCGCGACGTTGAAGTTCGGCTGTACGCCGCCTGTTTCGTCACATGCGGAGAACGACTCTGCGAGCTGCTGTCCACCCAGGGCGTTGGCGTAGCGACCGCACATGTGTTCGCAGTGTGCCAGACAATCGTCCGTACCGCATGGTGTCCATCCGCAACCGCCCAATATCGGACGGCCGCCAACGGTAGCCGCTCACCGAGGCTGTGCCCACCGAAGCTGTGCCCGGCACAGCCGTATCCGCCGAAGCCATGCTCACCAGGGCCACGTCCGTCGGGAACATGGCTGGCCGGACGCGGAGCGCGGTATTCCTGCGCCGCACAGTCGCCACACGGGCTGCCGTCATACAGGCTGCCGTCATACAGGCTGCTACCACACGAGCCATTCGGTCGACATGGCAAGGCAGAACAGGGAGACCGAGGCGAAGAACACCACCCACAGTCCCGCGGGCATACCGGTCAGCCGGGCCAGTTGATCCGGATCCGACGTCGGCGCACGGCCCCGGCTGCGGGTCCGCTGCACCTCGATGATCGGCCGCAGTCCTCCGAAGAGGAGAAACCAGGTGATGGACATGGCGAACAGCTGCTGGGGACGGTCCGACGCCAGGACCGACACCGCCACGACAGTCCCGGTGCTGAGCACGATGGACAACACGCCGAAGGCGTTGCGGATGGCGACGAGCACCCCCAGGAGCAGGATGACGCTCAGCCGCAGCATCAGACTCACCTGATTGGCCGCAAGCAGGGCGGCGGCGCCGAGGCCGAGCAACGAGGGCGTGATATAGCCGGCCGCGACCGTGGCAACGACACCCGGCCCGGTCGGCCGCCCAGCCGACACGGTCACGCCGGACGTGTCGGAATGCAGCCGGATACCACCGAGCCGCCGGCCACTGCCGACCGCGGCCAGCGCATGCCCTCCCTCATGGGCAATGGTGATCACATGCCGGGCCAGCGGCCACAACCGGCTGTCGAACACCACGACAAAGGCGATCACAGCACCTACCAGCGCCGTCCAACGCGGCGGATCCCCCGAACTGAGCAGATGCGTCCACTCGTCAGGCGTCGTACGTCTCCCATCCGATCGTGTCCAACTGGTGCCGCTGACGGCCCCTGGGATACCGATGTGGCTCAGGTGGACCTGAGTATGCAATGCTGCGAAAAACGATCGTCGGGTGCCTGTCCGGCACGACCTGCCCGCCCTTCCGGCGGCATGGCGTTCCAACGGCCCACGACGACTCACGGTACGATCAGCCAGCCACTTTCCGTGGCCGATCGAAATCGATCATCCCAACATGGCACAGTTGGGACAACACAGATGGGTCGGAGGGCAGGAGCGGGTGGCGGAACTCGTCTACAAGCCAGTGATCCGCTTCGCGCTCGGGTTCTTCAAGGCTCTCGATCTCAAGATCGACGTCCGGGGCCAGGAACACGTACCGACTACGGGCGGATGCGTTGTCATCATCAACCACGTCTCCTACCTGGACTTCGCCCTCGTTGGCATCCCGTTCTGGCGCTCCCACCGCCGCCTGGTCCGCTTCATGGCCAAGCACGACGTCTTCTCCCACCCGATCGCCGGACCCCTCATGCGCGGGATGCGTCATATCCCCGTGGACCGGTCATCGGGCTCGGGCTCCTACCACCACGCGGTAGCGGCGCTGCGGGCCGGCGAGTTCGTGGGAGTCTTCCCCGAGTCGACGCTCAGCCGCAGCTTCTGCCTCCAGCCCTTCAAGACCGGGGCAGCGCGGATGGCCGTCGAAGCCAACGTCCCGGTGCTGCCGGTAGCCATCTGGGGCAGCCAGCGCATTCTGGCCAAGGGGCGGCCACGCAACTTCCGTGCCGCGCGCGGCACCCCGGTTTCGATCATCGTCGGCGAACCGATTCCGCCCACCGAGCTCACACCCGCGGCGGCTGGCACCAAACTGCTCTCGGATGCCGTGTTGAAGCTGCTGACCGATGCCCAGCGTGACTATCCACCGCCACCCCCGGGTGAATCGCCATGGTGGTTGCCGGCTCATCTCGGTGGCAGCGCGCCCGCATCCGAGACGGCCGCCCGGGAGCAGGCCGAGTCACGCGACAAGAAGTAACGTCCCGCATACGGCACCCGCGGGGATACGAAGAGATCCGGATCTTCTCGGAGCAGCCCGAAAACGCATCCGTTTCCGTGTCGGAAACGTCGCACCGCCAGCACATCCGAAGCAGCACGAACAATTTCACCCGGCAACGCCGGGGATCCACCGGCCCGACAGGCCGGCAGCCCAGCCGTGAGCCGAACGATCTCCTACCGCGAATCAACCAAGCAACGACCATGGGTTGAGTAACCCGTGGCCATCGATTGACCACAGCGGCGCTGAAGCCCACTGGATCAACTGGTAACTATCGACCAGCGCCCGTGGGAGGAACTGTCCGGGAGGCGACAGGCAGCGCCGTGCGCTTCACCCGGTCAACCACGTCCCATGTGTCAACAACGGTGATATGTCGCAATGACGACAACCGGTGGCAAGTGGCGGTCGCAGGTGGCGGCTGGCCCAGCGGCAGACGCCTACGTCCCGACCG
>NZ_CAAAFS010000130.1:0-16394 GCF_900634755.1 Protofrankia symbiont of Coriaria myrtifolia | reverse complement strand
GTCTAGTAGTAGGGCCGGCACGGTGGTCGCGATCGGGCAACAGGTCCGGGTCCCGAAGACCGCCGAGCTCGTCGCTGCACACCTTCGCCGCCGTATCGTGCGAGGAGAGCTCGTCGAGGGCGACGCCCTCCCGCCCGAGGCCACCCTCATGGAGCAGTTCGGTGTCTCCCGGCCGACGCTACGCGAGGCCTTCCGGGTCCTGGAATCCGAAGCCCTGATCACGGTCAGGCGCGGCGCGCATGGTGGCGCGCGCGTGCACACCCCGAACGGAGACATAGCGGCTCGCTACGCCGCGTTGGTCCTGGAATACCGCGGGACGACCCTTGCCGACATCCACCAGGCCCGCACTGTGATCGAACCACCGTGCGTGGCGCTACTGGCGGCAAACCGTACCCAGGAAGACCTCGACAAGCTCCGGCTGGCGGTGAGCGAGACAGCGGCCGCCGTCAGCAGCGACGACCCCGGCCAGTACCTGCAGGCCGATCTCGCCTTCCACGTCCTGCTGGTCGAGCTCGCCGGGAACACGACGCTGTCGGTGCTGTCAGGGATGCTGCGTCACATTCTCGATCTCGCAACCCTGTCCCACCCGAACCCGGAACGCAGCGCCGAACAGCGGCTCGCCAGCCGTCGGCGCCTCCTCGAGCACGAGCGGGTCGTGGACCTCATCGAGGCGCGTGATGCCAGGGCCGCGGAAGAGCTGTGGCGTACGCACCTGCTGGAGACGAGCCAGAACCTGACCAACGGCCCGGTCGCCACAACCGTACTCGATCTGCTCGGCTGACCGGCGAGGTTGTCGGCACACCACGACCGCTGGCCCGTCCGCGGCCCGGGCAACCGGGTATGCCGCGGCCCAGCCGGCCTGCCACGAGATACGGATCTCGAACGCGAGAAAAAATGATCGTGCCGTTTCCGGTCGATAGTCAAATACGGCATATCATTTAGCTATTTTTGGGGAATCGGTTATCGACAGATCGACGACAGCCGCCCCAGACAGGACGGCTGTCGCATGTCGTCACAGTTGAGGTGAGCCGTTCGCCCGTTCCAGTGCGGCTGCCCGCGTCTCGAAGGGGCCATCGGCGAGCAGGCCGACAAGCGACCAGCGGACGGCCCACCAGCGGTGCCCCTCATCACAGACGACCTGGGCGGCATTACCGGAACAACGGATCGGATCAGCCTGGACACGCCGACGACCGGTAGCGCTCCGATGCCTGAAAGATGAATAGTGCAGCGCCGTCATTCGACCATCCACCGACGGTGCGGCCCCACGCCACACCACTCAGGCAGAGTTGCATCCATCACCGGTGTTGTCAAAACACGTACCGTATCCACGGTATGCCACCGACGACTTCGGCCTGACGCACATTGCCGGCGGTATTCATATGGACACAAAGCGAATTGGACGCGCTACAGCCGGTAGATCGGCCGGGAACGACATTCCCACGTCGCGAAAGCCGCGAGAATCGGCCGTCCGGATGATCGGCCGACCCGAGGAGCAGGCTGGCGCACGAGGACGGAACCCGAGCAGGAGCAAACCCGATCGTCCATCCCGAGAAACCAGCTGGTACATAAAGGCGGACCTCCAACAGGAGCGAAGCCAGTTGACCAGCCTGCCCAAGGGAGCAGCCTGAGATAAATTGATCACAGAAAGTAAACATTCCGTGATCGGCCATCTGCTCCAGCAAACTGCTCCTGACGGCCATCAGCCAGCCGGGTGCGGGCGCGGATCAGAGGCCAGGCAGCGGCGGGCACGGGCACGGGCACGGGCACGGGCACGGGCACGGATCAGCGTAGCGGGTCGAAAGGCTCGAGTTCCGCAGGCAGACGGCCGGTGGCAAGTGCCTGCGCCACCAGTTGTCCGCTGACCGGCCCCAACGTGATACCCCACATACCATGCCCGCCGGCCACGAACAGCCGTGGGGACGTCGTCCGGCCGATCACCGGAAGACCGTCGGGCGTGCAGGGACGCGAGCCGACCCATTCCTGCCTCCGGGAGGCCAGCTCAACACCGGCCAGCAGGGGGCGGACCGCGTCGACGATCGCGGTGATCCGACGCTGGTCCAGCGGCGCCCGAGGCTCTCGGAACTCCATCATCCCGGCGATGCGCAACCGGTCGCCCAACGGTGTGCAGGCCACCCGCTGGGCCGGAAAGTACAGCGGGCCCGCGGGCACGGCATGGGCTGCCACGCTGAAGCTGTACCCCCGCCCCGCCTGCACCGGGAGGCGAACTCCGAACGGCTGGGCGAGTTCGCTCAGCCACGCGCCGCTGGCGACGACGACCGCGTCGAACAAGGCGCTCTCCCCCGTCGCGAGTTCCACGGCTATGTCGGCACCACGGTCACGGATCCCACGGACATCGACGCCCTCCCGCAGCTCACCTCCGCGTACCCGGACGCTGTCGGCGAGCGCCGCCACAAAACGCCCAGGGTCGCAGAAACGCTGGCCGTCGATGCGGACCGCGGCATTGATCTCGTCGGTCAACACCGGTTGCAGTGCCCGCACCTGCGCACCGCCGAGCAGCTCGAAGTCGACCTTCTGGCCCGCCGCGCGGATCTCAGCGAGCTCGGTGACCAACATCTCCCGCTCACGTGCGCTGCGGTAGCAGGCCAGGAACGGCTCGGCCGAGGACGTCGGCACCCGCACTCCCCCGGCGGCCAGCTGGTCGAAGGCCTCGAACGCCCTGCGGTTGACCGGCACGAGGTGCTCCATCGCCGCCCGCCACCGCCGCGCCGTGCTGTTGCGCGCGAACCCGGCGAGGAAGCGGAGCAGGCGCGGATCCGCGCGCGGCGGCACGTACACCGGAGATGCCGGGCTCATCACGGCGCGGACGCCGTAACGCAGCACCGCGGGTTCCGGCAGGGGTGTGGCCAGGCTCGGCGTGACCCACCCCGCGTTGCCCCAGGACGAGCCGGCCGCAACATGATCACGTTCGAGTACCGTGACCTGGACCCCGTGCTCCTGAAGGAACCACGCGGTGGACAGGCCGACCATGCCGGCACCCACGATGCCCACCCGCTCGGGCGCGCGGTACCGGGATCCGATGACAGCGCTGGCCGCCGGGACGGTCACCGAGCCGGAGGAACTACCGCCAGAACGGTTGATCACGCCACCTCACCACCCTCGCTGTCCTGACACCCTCGCTGTTCTGTGCCCTTACTGATCTGGTAGCTCCGCTGCTCTGGCGTCCTTACCGTTCGGACACCCACCGTCCTGACACCGCCGGGTCGACGATCGATCGTTCCAGCTCACCGGGCACGTACTGTCGTTACCATGCGGCCGATGATGACGGCGGGCCCGGCGTGATTCACACCGTTCTTGCCCATCTCACATGCCCGATGTGTCACCAGGGGCTGACCGCGGGGCCAGGGCAGGTGCGCTGTCCGGCGGGCCACGGCTACGACCTCGCCCGGTCGGGCTACCTGACGCTCACTGCCGGGCGGGCGAAGGCGCTCCACGGCGACAGCGCGGACATGGTGCAGGCGCGGGATGCCTTCCTCGGCGCCGGCCACTACACCGCGCTTGCTGATCGGCTCGCCGACAGGCTCACTGGCAAGATCATCAACGGACTCACCGGCACGCTTGCCGACGGGCTCACCGGCCAGCCCGCGAACAGACTCGCGGGCGCACCCTCCGCCAGCCACGGTCGTCAGGCGGCCAGCGGCGCGCCCCAGGACGGCGGCGTGTCCGTGGCCGTGGACACGGACACGGACACGGACACGGACACGGACACGGACACGGACAACGGTACGTCCGGCCGCGCACCGGTCGTCGTCGATGTCGGCGCCGGTACCGGCTACTACCTGGCGCATCTACTCCGATCCGCTCCGGACGCGGTCGGTATCGCGGTGGACGCGTCACGCTACGCACTGCGACGGGCGGCCCGGGCTCATCCGCGCATCGGCGCCATCGGCGCGGACGTACGCGACCCACTACCCATCCGGACCGCGACGGCGACACTTGTTCTCGACGTCTTCGCGCCACGAAATGTCGCGGAGATGCACCGCGTCCTGCGCCCGGACGGACGGCTGGCCATCGTGACACCCACCGTCCGCCATCTTGCCGAAATCGTGGGCCCGCTCGGCCTGGTCACCGTGGATGAAAGAAAATCCGAGCGGCTGCGCGCGAAACTGGCCGGATTCTTCGTCCGACAGGACAAGCTGACCTTCGACCTCGAGCTGTCCCTGTCACCGGACGACCTGTTGAACCTGGTGATGATGGGGCCCACCGCCCACCACCGGCGGACGCCGGAGGTCCGTGCGGCCATCGAGGCCAGCTGGCCGCACGGCGCCTGTCCGACCGCGTCCTTCACAATCGAGATCCACGCTCCCGTCCCCGGACAGACGGTCCACCACGTGGGCCCGCGACCGTTCGGCGATGACCGGCAAGAAAAACGGTAAGGACGAGAAAAGGGCATCGGAGGATGCCCGGCGGATTTTTGCGAGACCGGCAACGCCGGGTTTGGATAGGACGAAGCCGGGTCGGCCGGAGGACGGGGACGGGGACGGGGACGGTCAGGCCAGCAGACGGGACTCCCAGGCGGATACCGCGTCCGGATCCGCGCCGTTGTCGGCCAGCCAGCCCGCCACGCCACCGCCGTGGCCATCGATGGCACCCAGCACCTGTTCGACGGCCGAAGACGACGTCCTGGCAAGATCACGCGCGTTCCTGCCCCCGCCCGGCAGCAGCGGGCTGTCACCCATCCGTCGCAGCACCGCGGGCATGTTCGTGGCCGTGATCGCATAGTCCGCGAGCACCGCGTCCGCCCTGACGCCCGCGGCACGCAGTAGCACCGCCACGACAAGGCCGGTCCGGTCCTTCCCGGCCGCGCAGTGGACGAGCAGCGGAGCGGGTGTCCGGGCCGCGAGATGAAGGATGTTGACCACCAGTGAGCCAGCGGAAACGATGATCGACTGGTAGAGCGTGCGCAGACCGCCGGCGAGCGCCGTAGCGGTCTGGGAGGTCGGATCGTGGGGATCGACGTCGCCCAGCAGCGGAACCAGGTGGATGTCGGTCGCCTCCGAGGTCAGCGGGTGTGGACCGTCCTGCTCTACCGGTGAGCGCAGGTCGACGACCGTGCGAGGCGGCCAGGCCAGACCGTTCGACGGTGGCCGGTCACCGTGCAGGGGTGCCTCGCTGCGGTAGAGCACACCGGCCCGGGTCAGTCTGCCGTCGCTGGTGGGCAGCCCACCCAGGTCACGCAGGTTCACCAACTGATCGACAATCGTCTTACCGCTCATACGTCCGCTCCGTGTTGATCGTCCGATGTTGTTCTATCTGAGCACATCCACCTCCCCTGACGGCGACGTGAACTCCCAGCAACCTCACAGGTTGGATTCAGCAACGGTGAAGTCCGCCGGCCCACCGTGGATGGTGGCGCGCCGCAGGGACCCCGCCGGGCAGGGCAGGGCCGGCGCGACCCAGCGGACCAGCGAAATCACCAAAGGATCATTAAAGGATCATTAAAGGATCACGCGGAGCCGAAAGCCGTGACCATGCTCTTCTGCTTCTTCTCCGCGTGCTCGTACCGCACCCTGCTCCGGCAGACACCCGGACAGGCCCTGGACTTCCTGAGCCGATGGAGGACGAACACCATGACCACGACAACGCTGGATCTGGCCGTGGCGACGCTGGCCCCGGGCACGGGCGTCGACCCGGCCGTGCCGCCCGCCGGCCGCCACCCACGACCGCTGACCGTGATGGCCTGCGGCGTCGACATCGGCCCGATCAGAGCGCTTCTCGACGAGGAGGACCACTCCCCCACCGAGACCGTGCTGATCTACCGGGCCGTGACCGAAGAGAGCCCGGCTTTCCGCTACGAACTGGACATGCTGGCTGTGCTGCGCGGGATCCGGGTGATCTACCTGCCCGGGCACCGCTGCCCGGACCGCTCGTCGTGGCTGCCGGAACGCTTCTCCGCCCTGCTCGACGACGTCGCGCTGCGCCAGATCGTCCCCGGTATCGTTGACCACGACGTGTTCGTCTGTGGTCCGCACGCGTGGACGCAGGCCGTCCGGGACGCGGCGCTGCTCAGCGGTGTGCCGTCCGAACAGGTGCACATAGTCGGGTGCGCATAGTTCGGGCGCGCATGCTTCGGGCACGCATGGTGCGGCCGGACATCGGCGCACCGGCCGCGCAGCGGCAGGGAGATTTTTTCGGCCCGCCGGGCGCTGGTGAGGCAGCCGGTCGTAGGATCCATGTTCCGTTCCGCTCGCGTTCCACTCGTGGATGCCGGCCGGTGGATGCCGGTCAGCGGATGCCCGCCAGCGGGTGTCGGTCAGCGACTGCCGGTCAGGGGCCCGGCTGCGCGGCCGGGTGTGCTCACCGCCCACAAACCGGAAGGATCACAGGTGCCGACGACGTACGAGCACGAACTCGCGCGCGAACAGGTGTATGTCGACGTCCTGTACAACCGGTTGGACGACCTGCGCGACCAGGCCCGTGAGCAGTTGCGCGCGGTGCTGGTGACGGCGGGCACCGGCACGCCGCAGTCCCGGGTGGAGCGGGAGGCCTTCGCCGACGCGTACTCCGACCGGATCGACCGGCTCGACGCCGCCGAGGAACGGCTGTGCTTCGGCACCATGGACCGCACCGACCACCAGCGGGTCTACATCGGCCGGATCGGCCTGTCGGACACCGAGCACGAACCGATCCTGATCGACTGGCGGGCCCCGGTGGCCACCGCCTTCTACCGGGCGACCCTCGCCGACCCGCACGGACTGCTGCGGCGTCGCCACCTGCGGGCCAAAGGGCGCGAACTATGCGGCTTCACCGACGACGTGCTCGACCCCACCGCCGCCGACGCCGCCCAGGTGGCCGGGGCGAGCGGTGACACCCCGCTGCTGGAGGCGCTGTCCGCGCCCCGCTCGGGCCACATGCACGACATCGTCGCGACGCTGCAGGCCGAACAGGACAGGGTGATCCGCGCCGACGCCGGATCCGTCCTGGTCGTCGATGGCGGGCCGGGTACGGGCAAGACCGCGGTGGCCCTGCACCGGGCCGCCTACCTGCTGTACACCGAGCGGGAACGGCTCGTCCGCTCCGGTGTACTGGTGGTCGGCCCGAGCCCGGTGTTCCTGCGCTACATCGAGCAGGTGCTGCCCTCACTCGGCGAGACGGGTGTGGTCTTCGCCACCCCGGGGCGGCTGTTCCCCGGCGTCGACGCCACCGGTGACGAGGACGCCCGCGTCAGCGCGCTCAAGGGTGACCTGCGGATGGCGACGCTGGTGGCCGAGGCGGTGAAGAACCGTCAGCACGTGCCCGCGGAGGGGGTGGACGTCCGCTACGACGGCGCCGTGCTCCACCTGCCCCGGCGGGCCGTGGAGAACGCCCGCACCCGGGCCCGGCGCAGCCGCCGCCCGCACAACCCAGCCCGGAGGATCTTCGTCCGTGAACTGACGGCCGTGCTCACCGACCAGGTGATCGCGAATCTTCCCGGTGGCCTGCTCGACGACGACGAACGCGAGGAGATCGCCGGGTACGTGCGCGCCGACCCGGCTGCGCGGGCGCTCTTCGACGCGCTGTGGCCACGGCTGACCCCGCGGCGTCTGCTCGCCGACCTGCTCGCCGACCTGTTCGCCGAGCCGGCCCGGCTCGCCTCGGCGGCGCGCGCGGCAAAACTGACCGCTCACGAGCGTCACCTGCTGCGCCGTCCGGCCGACGCCCCGTGGACGCCGGCGGACGTGCCGCTGCTGGACGAGGCCGCCGAACTGCTGGGGGATCCGGACGTCGACACCGCGCAGTCGGCCGAGCGGGCAGCCACACAGGAGCGGCAGGCCGAGCGGGAGTACGCCCGTGAGGTCCTTGACGGGCTCGGCCTGACCGGGGCGGTCGACGTGGAGACGATGACCGCGGGCATGACCGAACGCTGGTACGGCCCTCACCGGCGGCGCAGCGCCGTGGAGCATGCCAGCGGCGACCGGTCGTGGACCTTCGGCCATCTCATCGTCGACGAGGCGCAGGAAGTATCGCCGATGCTGTGGCGGCTGCTGTGGCGGCGCTGCCCGATGCGCTCGGCCACCCTGGTCGGTGATCTCGCCCAGGCTTCGAGCCCGGCCGCGGCGGGCTGCTGGGCCGAGGCGCTGGCCCCGCACATCGGCGATCGCTGGCGGCTGGAACGGCTCAGCGTCAGCTACCGCACACCCATGGAGATCATGGACGTGGCGGCTGACGTCCTTGTCGCGCAGGATTCCTCTGCCAGGCCACCGCGTTCCATACGAGCCATCGGAGCGCCGCCGACGGCGGTGGCTGTCGACGCCGACCAGCCCGGCGGCGACGCGCTGGTCGCCGCGGCAGCCGTGTGGGCGCTGCGCGCCGCCGAGGCAGTGGGCGAGGGCCGGGTGGCGGTGATCTGCCCGGTTGGTCTGCCCGAGCGGGTCCGCGCGGCACTCGCGGCCGCGCCAGCGGCCGCCTCCGTCGGCGCGGAGGTCGCCCCGGCCGTCCCCATCGGCGCGGCGGACGTGCTGGCCGCCCCGATCGCGGTGCTCACCGTCGCGGAATCCAAGGGCCTGGAGTTCGACGCGGTCGTCGTGGCGGAGCCTCAAATGATCATTGATGGTTCACGGCGCGGTCTCGCCGACCTGTACGTGGCACTGACCAGGGCCACCCGGACGCTGACCGTCGTCCACTCGGGCCCGCTGCCGGCGATCCTGAGCCGACTGGCCACCGAGCGGCGGCCGGCCGTCGACGGCGGGCCCGGGTAGCCGCTGATCTAGAGCTGCCCCGGGGCCAGCTGGCAGCCTGGCTCCCCAGTTGCCGAACACCGGCACGACAGCGGGATCACACACCGGCGTCCGGATGGTGACCAGGCCCCCGGGCTGGCCACGGACCCGGACGAGGGGTCCCGGACCGTGCCCGGTCCGGGCAGGACGGCATGCGTGGTGTTCCGCGGCGTTCGGTGGGAACGGAACAGGGGTGCGCTACGGACAAACAAAGACACCGGGATCAACCAGGACTCCGACCGCTCGGCGGGATTCGATCATCAGCCTGGTCTGCGGGATCATCGGCCTGTTCTTCCTCGGGATCATTCTCGGGATCGCCGCGATCGCCTTCGGGGTCCGTGGGCGACGTGGCGGCGGGCGCCTGGCAACGGCCGGGCTCGTCCTGGGCGTCATCGACGTCGCACTGTGGATCGTTGGCCTGACGATGTCGAACGCGAACGCGCTGATCTGGTACTGACCAGCCGCTGCCCGACGCCTCGCCCACTGTCCATATCCACCGTTATCCGCTGTTGTCCCATATTCACCGTTGTCCCATATTCACTTGTCCATGTTCACTGTCGACAGTCCACCGTCGATCCGGTCCCGTCACCGACCCGCGTCGAGCAACCGGCACGTCACGGTACGGGGTGGATACGGCCGGATGTCGTCGACAACGGCCGGCCGCTTCCGCCCCAGCGCGCCTGGACGATTTCGGCCGCGATCGACACCGCGGTCTCCTCGGGCGTGCGGCCACCGAGATCGAGACCGATCGGCGCCCGGATCCGGGCCAGCTCCGCCTCGGTCAGCCCGGCGGCCCGCAGGCGGGCGAGCCGGTCGCCATGGGTGCGCCGGCTGCCCATCGCGCCGATGTAGCCCGCCGGGGTGCGCAGCGCCGCCATCAGCAGCGGCACGTCGAACTTCGGGTCGTGGGTGAGCACGCAGATCGCCGTGGACGGGTCGACGGTGATCCGCCCGAGATAGCGGTGCGGCCATTCGACCACCACCTCGTGGGCCGCCGGGAAACGCTCACGGGTGGCGAATACCGGCCGGGCGTCACACACGGTGACACGAAACCCCAGAAACATCCCGACGCGGGTGAGCGCGGCCGCAAAGTCGACCGCGCCGAACACGAGCATGCGGGCGGCCGGCGCGAACGCCTGCACGAACACGCCGATCTCGGTGCGGCCCCGCTGGCCGCGCGGCCCGTAGTCACGCCGTCCGCCGTGCCCCCGCGCGAGCATCCCCCGGGCGTCGTCGGCGACGGCCGCGTCGAGCCCGTCGGTGCCGAGGGTGCCGGCCACGCGGTCCGGCCAGACCGCCAGCCGGGCTCCCGGCCGCACCGGCGCGGTGGCCGAGTCGACGACGGTACCCACCGCCACCGGTTCGGCCGCGGCCACCGCCGCCGCCACGTCGCCGAACTCCGGCGCGCCGCGACGGTCGATGCGCTGCACGAAGACGCTGATGGTCCCACCGCAGGTCAGCCCGGTCGCCAGCACGTCGTCACCGCCCGGCCTTCCGCCTCCATTCAGCTCACCGCCACCGCCCATCAGCTCACCGCCACCGCCCGGCCCGCTGTCACCGCCCAGGTCATCGCCACTGTCCGGGCCGTACGTGGCCAGCGCCGGCTCACCCGTGGCGAGCACCTGGCAGGCCAGCTCGTACACCGCGCCCTCGACGCAGCCGCCGGAGACGCTGCCGACCGCCTCCCCGCCGGTGCCGACGGCCAGCACCGCGCCGGGCGGACGCGGCGCGGACGAACTGGTCCCGACCACGGTGGCGAGCGCGAACGGCGTCCCCGCCGTCCACCAGCGAGCCAGCTCCGGCAGCGCGTCACGCATGGGGCCTCCCTTACCGTGCCTTCCTTGCCTTGCCGTGCCTGCCTGTCTGCCGTGCCATGCCTTCCCCGCCGTGCCCGGCGGCGGCGGTGGGCCACCCATGCCCACCGCAACACACGGGACGCGGGAGCGCGCAGAGCACGGACGCGGCAGCGCGCAGAGCCGGAGCTCACGCGGAGTAGGGTCACGATCTCCCGCCATGGCCCCGCCCGCCCGGACGGGCCCGGCTGCGATACTTACCGCGAGCGCTTCGCCAGGTTTTCAGGAGACGTCACACGGCAGGAACAGATCGGCACCGTCGTCGCTTCATCCTTGGTAAAGCGGCCAACAGACTTCCGTGAGGAGGCTCCGACCAGTGCTCGACCCTCGTGAGCTGTATGAGGTCGCCGACGATCTGCCGGAAATCGGCAGACCGGTGCTGGTGGAGGCCCTCACCGGTGTCGTCGACGCGGGTGGCGCGATCCGGCTGGCCCGCGACCATCTGCTGACGACGCTGGACAACCGCCTCATCGCGACCTTCGACGTCGACCAGCTGCTCGACTACCGCTCCCGCCGTCCATTCATGATCTTCTCTGAGGATCACTGGGAGCACTACGACGAGCCGCTGCTCGGGCTGCACCTCGTCGACGACAGCGCCGGGACGCCTTTCCTGCTGCTGTCCGGCCCAGAGCCCGACCTGCAGTGGAAGCGGTTCATCGCCGCTGTCGGCATCCTCGCCGAGCGCCTGGGTGTCCGGCTGACCGTGGGCCTCAACGCGATCCCGATGGCCGTTCCGCACACCCGCCCGTGCGGCGTCACCGCGCACGCCACCCGCCGGGATCTCATCATCGGGTACGAGCCGTGGGTGCGGCGGGTCCAGGCCCCTGGCAGCGCCGGTCATCTCATCGAGTACCTGCGCGGGCGCGACGGCCTCGACGCGATGGGATTCGCCGCCCATGTCCCGCACTACCTGTCGCAGACCGACTATCCGGCGGCCACCGAGAGCCTACTCACCTCGCTGTCGAAGGCGACCGGCCTGATGCTCCCGCTGGACGGGCTGCGCTCCGCGTCGGCGGCCGTCCGCAGCAACATCGACCGGCAACTGGCGAACGGTGGTGAGGCCGCGGCGCTGGTCACCGCCCTTGAGGAACAGTACGACACGTTTATCCAGGGCCGGACAGGAAGTGATCTTCCGGCGGCCGAGGACGAGGAGCTACCCACCGCGGACGAGCTCGCCGCGGCGCTGGAGCGTTTCCTCGCCGAGCAGACCGAGCCCGACGGCCCGCCCGACCTTCCCTCGAACTGACCAGCGGGCTCCCCGGCACCCGTTCCGTCCAGGTACCGGCGCCCGCTACCGGACCCCGGCAGCGGGATCCAGATATACCGGGACGGATTATTCGTAACCATTTTTGATACAGAGAGCGATGAAACTTCCACCAGCCTGGCAGTAATCTTCCGTAAGCGTCGTCAGGGGACTACCCTGCCCGCAGGGCGCACCACACCACCCGCCCAGAGCCTGCTCCCACTCGCGGCGGGTCCGCACGAGGCGGGCTCGTTCGAGCGCGGGCCCGCAACGGAACATCCAGAAGGGGCCGCAGATGACCACCTCCCCGGGGACTGTCCTGGTCACCGGAGCGTCGACGGGGATCGGCGCGGCGACCGTGCGCCACCTGACCGGCCAGGGCAGACAGGTGATCGCCGGCGTACGCCGGGAGGAGGATGCGACCGCGCTGAAGAGCGAACTCGGCGAGCGGGTCGTGCCCGTCCAACTCGATATCACCGATCCGGAGGCGGTGGCAGCGGCGGCTGTCACCATCCGCGACGCTGTCGGGGCCGAAGGCCTCGCGGGCCTGGTCAACAACGCGGGTATCGCGGTCGCCGCGCCGCTGGAGTTCCTCCCTCCGGCGGAGCTGCGCCGCCAGCTCGATGTCAACGTCGTCGGCCAGGTGGCCGTCACCCAGGCGGTACTCCCGCTGCTGCGGGACGGGCACGGCCGGATCGTCAACGTGGGCTCAGTCGGCGACCGGATCGTCGCACCGCTGCTCGGTGCCTACACCGCGTCGAAGTTCGCGCTGGCCGCGCTCACCGGCACGCTGCGCATCGAGCTCGCGCCCTGGGGAATCGACGTCATTCTCATCGAGCCCGGCGCGGTCACCACGCCGATCTGGCAGTCGGCGGCGGTATCCGCCGAACGGCTGTTCGCGACGCTGCCCCCGGCGGTCGACACGCTGTACGGCAAGCAGATCGCTGCCGCCCGCGCGGGCGCGAAGCGCAACGAAGCCGCCGGGATCCCCCCGGCGGAGGTCGCGAAGGTGATCGTGCACGCTCTGACCACCCAGCGGCCCCGTACCCGCTATCTCGTCGGCCGGGACGCCCACATCGCCGCTGCCGTCGCCCGGCTGCCACCGCGGCTGCGCGACCGCTTCCTCCTGCGCCGGACGCGGTGATTACGATCAGCCGTACCGACTGTCCGTAATCGTCCGGCTGGTCATGCGACCAGCCGGCCAGCCAGTCGCGGACCGGCCGCCACGGGTGTCAGCCGACGTGGACGAAGGGCCGCCGGGCCGGTTCGGGCTCGGCCTCGCGCAGCACCTCGCGAGTGACGGGTGCGACCTCGCCGACCCCGACGAAGAGAAATCGCAACAGGTTGACCAGCGGATTTCCCTCGCCCCACTCGAAATAGACGTGCGGCCGCTCGCCGGTGAGATCACGCAGGTACAGCAGCAACGCCGCGATCGCGTTCGGTACCGAGGCGCTCGTCAGCTTCAGAATCCGATAGCCATGACGTTCCTCACCCCGGACGTCCAGCTCGCTTTCGAACTCGGACGCGTCCGGCACCGTCACCTCGACGAAGAGCAACGGATCCCCGTCGGGGATGTGCAGGTCGCGACGTTCCTGTCGTTCCTTGTCGGAGTACTCGGCGGCGTCGCGCAGGTCCGGTTCATTGGCGATCAGCCGCAGTTCACCGGCGCTGGCGGCCTCGGTGACGAACCGTGTCGCGGTGTCGTCCAGGCGAACATCCGTGACGCGCAACTCGAACGCGCGTATCCCACGCGACGCGAACGACACGACAATGATCGCCATAATGAAGAACGATCCGATAATCAGACCGTCCGGTCGTTCGATGATGTTCGCGATGGTGGTGTAGACGAAAACCGTCGAGATGGTCGCGAACCCGACGGTGTACGCGCGCCGACGCCGTTTCGCCGAGGCCAGCGTCACCGCCAATGACGCCGAGGTGATGAGGACGAGCACGCCGGTCGCGTAGGCACCGGCCTGTTTGTCGACGCTGGCCCGGAACAGCACCGTGACGACGAACGCGACCACGGTGAACACGAGGACCAGCGGGCGGACCGCACGCGCCCAGTGCGGGGCCATGCCGTAACGCGGCAGATAACGGGGCACCAGATTGAGCAACCCCGCCATCGCGGACGCCCCGGCGAACCACAGGATCGCGATGGTACTGACGTCGTAACAGGTCCCGAAGGCGTTGCCCAGCAGTTCGTGGGCGAGATAGGCCAGGGCGCGGCCGTTGGCGGCGCCGCCCGTCTCGAATTCCGCCTTCGGTATGAGCAGGGTCGTCACCATGCTGCTGGCCAGCAGAAAAACGCTCATGATTATCGCCGCCGTGGTGAGCAGGTGCCGGGTCCCGCGGATCCGCCCGGTGGGACGCTCCTCGGTGTCGGACGCGTCCCCGCGGACAAGCGGCATCACCGCCACCCCGGTCTCGAAACCGGAAAGGCCCAGCGCGAGCTTGGGAAATACTATGAGCGCCACCCCGATGATCAGCAGGGGATTCGGGTGCTCGGCCACCATCAGGGCGTGCCAGTTGTCGACGACGTGCGGGGTGCGCAGCACCTGGACCACGCCGGCCAGCATGACGACGAGGTTCAGTGTCAGATAGATCATGACCAGGGCGACCGCGATACCGAGGGCTTCGGTGAAGCCCTTGAGGAACACCGCGGCGAGCAGGGCGAGCAGCACCAGCGTGACCAGCAGGTTGTGGTCGTGCAGGAAGTGCGGGGCGTACGGATTCTCGATGAGGTGCGCGGTGGCATCGGCGGCCGACAGGGTGATCGTGATGAGGAAGTCGGTGGCGGCGAACCCCAGCAGGACCAGGACGAGCAGCTTCCCCGACCACCACGGCAGCAGATGTTCCAGCATCGCGATGGAGCCCTCACCGTGGGGGCTTGCCGACGCCACTTTGCGGTAGACGGGCAGGGCCCCGAAGAGGGTGAGCAGCACGAGGATCAGGGTCGCGACCGGGCTGAGGCTGCCGGCGGCGAGAGCGGCTATGCCAGGCTGGTAACCAAGGGTGGAGAAGTAGTCCACTCCCGTGAGACACATCACACGCCACCACGGGTGCCGCCGATGCTCGACCGATGGCTGAGTGTGCGGTCCCGCGTGCTGCCGCGACCGCTCGGCCAGACCCTGGAGCAGCCAGGTACGTAGACGCTGGTCGTGTTGGCTTCTCCGGAGAGGCTCTACGACGGTCACTGTCAGTGCCTTCCATCGGATACGGAGTCGCGTTGAGGGTAAGGGTTCGCTCATAACCACATCCCGTAGTCGCCAGGCGGCCTACCGGTCGACCGTGAGTCACCGCGAAGAGCGATGTTCGACCTGTTGAGGAAGCGCGACACAACGCGGCCAAACGAGCCGGAGTCTACGGGGCGGCCCCGCCACACGCAGAGGCGTCCGGATGGATGGTCACGAGGGCATCCGGTTTCATTCATCGCTCGTCCGCCCGGTGCCCGGTCGTGTTGTTCGGCGCACGATCCCGCTGGCCGTGATCATCAACACATAGCCATCGTCACAAGAACATCGGCAAACGCGGCGGACCGACCCGGCCGCGGTCACCGCCGGACGGCGCGGGAGAGCAGGAGATTCCTGACGATGAAAATATTCGTGACGCTACCGGAGATATCGGAAACTTTTCACTGATCCATCTGTTCCACCCTCGCTCCGCGACGGACGAGGGACATACGGAGAACAGCGGAGGACGAACAGACGGCAGCCGGCGGCACGCCGTCCCGGCCGGGTGGCCGGCGGGACGGCGTGGATTAGCACGGTGTACGGATGAACACGGTTCACAAGGGGAATGACAGGAATTATGGGGATGACAGGGCAGCCGACATGGCGCGGCCCGGCACGGCCGTCCCGACCCTGAAAAAGTTCGGGCCACAACGGCCGTGCGGGATTATCCGACCGGCGGGTTACCTGGCCAGCGGCTGCCTGGATTCGCGGCCCCGGGCCCGGCTTACTTGGCCGAGACGTTCAGCGCGGCGAGCGCCGAAGCCCAGCGAAAATACTTCAGATTTGCCAGATCGGCCACCGTTTTGATGTTGAACGCCTCCCGTAGCAGTTCGCCGTCACGGTCGGAAACCCCTTTCAGCGCCGACACCGGGGCGGCGAGGATCTCTGACAGCTCCTGGTCCGCCCATGCCTTGTCCAACACTTTGTTGAGGTCTATGGAAGCCATGTTTCCTCCTGGCGTCCGACGGTCCCGCCATCCGGCCGGCGGCTCCGGTATCCACAAGTATGATGCCGCACCTGGAAACGCACCACCGACACCCACTTCCCGGACGCCCGCCGGGTGGCAGATTTTTCGGACCATACGTCCGCACCGATGAAATCCGGGAAATTATTCTGAAACCGGTCGAATATCCTGGGTAATCTGACTGGTAGGGCTTCCCAGCGGTCGGCCCGTGAGCGGTGGACCGGCAGGAAAAACTCGCCGTGGCGGCCGCCGCTCCCCGTCCGCCGGCCGGGCCGCTGTCTTCCACTCCCGCGATGCCGCGCGTAACCGCCGGGCCGCCGCCGGGCCCGCTCGCCGTACGACTCGCCCCTTTATCGATCATCTGGCCCAACAAGGGCGGCCCACGGCCCC
>NZ_CAAAFS010000129.1:0-19648 GCF_900634755.1 Protofrankia symbiont of Coriaria myrtifolia | reverse complement strand
CGACCCTGGCCCGGCTCGGCCCCCCGCCTCGACCCCGCCTCGGCCCCCGCAGAACCTCCCACGGGACCTCCCACGGGGCAGACCCGAAGCTCCTCCGGATGGCGCGCCCCACGCGGCCGCGCACCGCCGCCGAAACGGGTTTACGTAGCATATAGGCGCTTCATTCCCGCTCCTCAGGTGCGCGGAGGCCTCCCCTGACATAAGATATTGTGTATATAATTTTGTCCTTTACATCAGCTGCTCGAGCGGTACATCGCCACGTCCGAGGAGAGGTTCCCGTGGCCAGACGACGACCTGATTCGGCTGCTCGCAAATCGCGCGCCGAGCAGGTGGCCGCGGACATCGAGGACGAGATCCTCGAGGTACGGCTGCCCGTCGGCGCGCACCTCGGTCGGCGCGCCGAGTTCATGGAACGGTTCGGCATCAGTCCGACGGTCATGAACGAAACCCTGCGGATCCTGCGCAACCGGGGCCTGGTGGGTGTACGTCCGGGCGCCGGCGGCGGCATCTTCGTCGCCAGCCTGCCCCCACAGGTCCGGCTGGGGGCGATGGATCTGTGGTTTCACGACTCCGGTACCCATCCCCTCCAGTTGTTCGAGGCCCGGATGCATCTGGAGGCCGGTCTGGCTGCCGTCGCCTTCGACCGCGCGACCGCCGGTGACGTCGACGCGATCCAGGACGCCTACGACCGCATGGCCTCAGCCCGGGACGCACGCAGCTACGTCAAGGGCACCATGCGCATGCACCGCGCGCTGGTCACCGCCGCGCGGATCCCGGTGCTGGACGGCATGCACCAGAGCGTGATGGCCCTGCTCGAGGCGACGCTGAGCCGAGCGACGTTCATCGACGGCCACGAACCGATGCTCCGGCACAGCCTGAACGTGCACTCCGACATCATCGAGGCGATCCGCACCCGCAATCGCTTCGCGTTCGAGAGGGCGATGAAACTCCACAACGACGACCTGATTCGAACCAACGATCCGCATCGGTCCCCGGATATCAGAAAAATCTCCGCCGTTGGCACGCGCGCTCCGATGGCCAAGATGACCGGATAGCGCCGGGGACCGGTGGACGGCACGGGCATTCAGCACGGCTTTGTTCCCGGTCTCGCCGGGGACGCATCACCTGTCGCGACAGATCGCGACCGGTCGCGTCGCGCCCTACGCCGTCCCAGAGTTCTCCGGGGCCTCCGGTCGTCACACCACCCGTCGTCATGGCGCATCCGGCCGTCATGGCATCCGGCTGCCATGACGGCCGGGTGTCGCGGCACCTGGGACGTCAGGACCCGACCGGCTGTTTGACGTCCGCGTCGACAGGGTGCTCGGCCTGTGTGTCGGTGGCTGTCGCACGCTCACGACGCCGGCCCTTCGCCCCCTGCCGCCAGACCGCGAAGGACACCGCGGCGAGCAGAGCGACACCGTTGAACATGTCGTTGAGCCACTGGACTCCGGTGACGAACTGCAGGCCCTGCACGCCGGTGGCGAGCACATAGACGGCCAGCAGCGTGCCCCAGACGTTGAACCGGCCGGGCCGCAACTGTGTCGAGCCGAGGAAGACCGCGGCGAACGCCGGCAGCAGCAGGGCCTGACCGAAGGTCAGGGACGGCCCGGACAGGGACGCGTAGAAGATCCCAGCGGTTCCGGCGATGGTGGAAGACGCTATCAGCGACAGCCACGTCCAGCGGCCCACGCTGATCCCGGTCAGCCGCGCGGCCTCCGAACTGCCCCCGATCGCGTACAGGTAGCGACCCACCGGTGTGTGGTCGAGAACCCACCAGACGACGAACGCCAGTATGAGCATGTAGAGGACGATGATCTGGAAACCGAGCACGGTCTGCTGGGTGAAGCTGGTCCACGCCGAACCGGACGGCGGGAACGGCTGCGTCCCACCCGAAATGATCGTCTGGATGGCGGCGACGACGGTCGCCATACCGAGCGTGGCGACAAAGGAGTTGACCTTCAGCTTGACGACGATGAACCCGGACGCCGTCCCGATCGCGGCCGACGTGGCGATCGCCGCGAGAATCGCCGGGCCCATGCTCACGCCGTGCACGGTCTGCAGGGTGACCACGAGCACCGCCGACACGTTGGTCACCGCGCCGACCGACAGGTCGTACACACCGGCGGTGAGCGGGATGAGCAGGCCGAGGGCCAGCATCGCCGACACCGCCTGAGCGGCGGCCACCGAGTGCAACGTGGCACTCGTCAGGAAGAGATCCGGTTTCCAGACCCCGAACACGATGATGAACGTCGCCCACAGGTAGAGCCCGCTGTAGCTCTGCAGACCGAAGCTGAACCTGCGCCCGTCTGTCGCGCTCATGAAATCCCCCCATCGTCCACTCCGACGCCCGCCCCGAGGTCTGCTCCGAGGCACGCGTGTGAAATTGCCGCCGCCGTGACAGCGCTGCCGGCCAGGGACGTCACGATCCGCCCTTCGCGCAGGACCAGCACCCGGTGGCACAGCGCCGCGAGTTCGTCGGTGTCCGACGAGCTGACGACGACGCCGGCACCGGCTCTCGCGGCCTCCAGGATCTCCAGGTGCAGCTCCGCCTTGGCGCCGATGTCCACGCCCTGCGTCGGCTCGTCCAGCAGAAACACCTTCGGTGAACGGCGTAACCACTTCGCGAACAGGACCTTCTGCTGGTTGCCGCCGCTGAGGGAGGACAGCGGCGCCTCGGCGGCCGGCGGCCTGACGCTCAGCCGCTCGATCCAGCTCGTCACCTCGGTCTTCTCCTGGCGCCGCGACAGCCGCAGGCGACGCCAGAACGGCCCGAGATCGCTGATCGTCATGTTCTCCCGCACGCTCAGGTCGAGGAAGCCGCCCTGTGTCTTGCGGTCCGGGGGGAGGAACGCGACGCCGGCCCTCATCGCCAGATCAGGCCGTGACGGCGGCAGGCTCGTCTGCTCGACGCGGACCGTGCCGGCCTGTCTGGGATGGGCCCCGAACAGGACCGACAGCAGGCTCTCCCGCCCGGAGCCGGTGATTCCGGCGATCCCGACAACGTCACCCGCCCGTATCTCCAGCGAGATCCGGTCGATCGGGGCGGCCGAGACCGCGTCGGCGACCAGCAGCGGCTCGTCGTGCTCCACCGGCAGTTCGGCCGACACCCGGTGGACGTCGTCGAACTCCGTGCCGACGAGCAGGGAGATCAGCTCCGCCCGGCTCACCGAGGAGACCGGGACCCGGGCCACCCGGTGGCCGTCCCGGAGCACGGTGATCGTCGTGGCTACCTGGAAGACCTCTTCCAGCCGGTGTGTCACGTAGAGAACCCCGACCCCGCGGTTCGCCACCGTGCGCACCATCGACAGCAGATGCTGCACCTCCGCGTCGGGCAGAGTGGCTGTCGGCTCGTCGAGCACCAGCAGCGACACCGGCGGCGCGGACGCGTCCTCCCGAAGCGCGCGGGCCACCGCGACACCCGTGCGCTCGGCGGGCGAGAGCGCACCGACCAGGAGATCCGGATCGAGATCCAGCCCGACGCGGGCGAGGTCCCGACGTGCGATACGCCGCAACTCCCCGTCCCGGACGGTGCCCCACTTCAGCGGGAACCCGGCAACCAGCGCGAGGTTGTCGGCGATCGAACGGGAGTCGATCAGGCCCAGGTCCTGGTGGACGAACCGGCAGCCAAGGGCATATGCGGAGTCCGGCGAGCCCGGCTCCAGGGCACGGCCGGCAACGAGGATCTCACCGCCCGGGTCGGGCCGGTGATACCCCGCCATGATCTTGATGATCGTGGACTTGCCCGAACCGTTCTCACCCAGCAGCGCGTGGACCTCACCGGTGGCGACGTCGATGTCGACGCCGGACAGGGCCGCGTTGCCGAAGAACGTCTTGGAGACGTCGCGGATCGCGAGCGCAGACGGCTCGCGATCCGCGACGGACTCAGATCGTGCACTCACCGAAGCTTCCACAGGGCCTTGAACTGGTCTGCGTAGTCCGCCGGCTGGTCATAGCTGTCGGTCGGCTGGACCAGGTTGTCCTTCGTCAGCAGGCCAAGCGAGGGGAAACCCGACTCCGGGGGAATCGGCAGGCCCTGGGAGTGGCGCAGCGCCGCGTCGACGACGAGCCAGCCCGCATAGTACGCGCCGGTGCCGGTGACCGCCGCGAACTGCCCGGTCTTCAGACCTTCCTCGTCCGTCTTGGTTCCACAGCAACCCGCAATCTTGACCTTGCCGCTCAGGCCGGCGGCGCTCAGCGCGGCGGGCAGCGGGTGGACGAACGCGACGTTCGAGACAACGACGTACTTGATGGAGGGATCCTTGCGCAGCGCCGAGACAATGGTGCTGTTGATCGCGCCGCTGCCCACGTCCGGGACACCAACCTTGATCTTGGTCACTTCACACTTGGAGCAGTCCTTGGCAACAGCGGCCTCGAACCCGGCCGACACCGCCCCGAGGTACGGATAGTCGGGGATGCTCACCGACAGCACCTTCCCCTGGGCGTTCGAGTCCGCGATGAACCAGGCTGACAACAGCTGGCCCTGCAGCGCTGAATAGTCGGGGTTCGAGACGTTGGCGATGAGCGTCGGGTTGTTGTCCGTGGGGCCGACGAACACGGGGATGAGCGGGACGCCGGCCTGCTGGTACTGCGGGACGCTGCTCGACCACAACGGGTACGGCTCGGCGACGACGGACACCGCGACGGGGTTGTACCGCAGCGCCTGCGTGAGGCCAGCGGTCAGCGTGGACGGGTTCGTCGACTGGAAGGGGATGCTCCTGAACTGCCAGCCCGCGGCCTCCGCGGCGGCCTGCACGCCAACACCCACCACCTGGCACTGCGGCTGCTCGCACTGCAGGTACACCAGCGTCTTGCCCGCCTCCGGCGCGGAGTTCAGCGGCGCGGCGATGGAGATCTTCGTCGGCGGCGTGAGATAGGGCTTGATGAAGGCGTTGGCCCTTTCGACCTCGCTGCCCGCGGCCACCGACGAGGAGCCGCCGGACGGTGCGGGGTTGTCGTCCGAGGACGAGCTGCCACAGGCGGTGGCAGCCGTGGCCAACGCGACGCAGGCGACCAGCATGAGACGTAAACGCATACGACCGGCGGACCAGCGTGATCTGCCGGTGGGTTCTCCGATACATGCGCTATGGGTCGTCGGCATTTCTGCGGCTCACCTTTCTGGGTGGTCGACCCTGGGTGGTCGACGTCGCTGACGACAGGTCGCCAGCGTCGACTTCGGACGGGTGCCGGCACCTCGCTACGGCACGGTTCGATACGGCACGGGTCGCTATTGGCGCAGATCGCTACGGTGCGGGTCGCCGTGGCATGGTCGCGATCCGCTGGCGGACAACTGGGCTACCCGGACACACGGTCGGCGTACGGCCGGTGATCAGTCGGTGTTCGGAATTTCGCGTTCTACTCACCGAAAACGGCTTGTCACCCGCGGACAGCCGCAGCGGGAGCGCCGGTCAGCCGGTCATGCATTCAGTTCGCTGTGGCGGGCAGTCCGCGGCCGCACCGGCCCGGGCCCCGCGACCACGGCCGTCCCATGGCGGGGCGTGATCGCGCCCTGCCGTGACCGCGTCCCATGGCGCACCGGCCCGGAGCCGGCGACCGGCGGCATGGCCAGGACGACACCACGGATCCGGCTAGACCGGGACCGGATCGGGATCCGTCGCGTCCAGTAGCGTGCGGACGGGCGCTGCTTGCGCGCCGATCATCCAGCACATCAGGCACCTCCTCCCCCCAGGGGCACCGCGGCGCGATGGGCAAGCCATCGATGACGCCATGACCACGGCCGTCGGCATGCACCGACCTGGCAGTGGCGAGTCCGACAACACGATCGGGCGACAACCGCTTCTCCAAGTTCTGATGCCGACTGGCAGCCGATGTGCAGGTCAGACCCGATGTGTGACCTTCGTTACGTCCGGAAGACTAGGCATAATGCATACACAATGCAAGGGGTATTTGCGGGCGACCGACGATCATCGACCAGTCGGGCGGACGCCGGGGCCATGCTCGACGTGGCGCATCCAGATGCTGACTCAGTACTATCCGCCAGCCTGCCGCAGGATGCTGTCGACAATGAAGTTGATCACATCGGCTACTTTCCGAAACCAAGGACTTCCCAGCGCCGACTACTCTCCGACACCGACCATCCCTCGGTGCGGACCACTCTCCAGCCCCGGTCACTCTCCGCACTGTCAACTCTTTGACACCGACGACCGATCCCACGATCCACAACCGAGACGGCGCCGCCTCAGAGTCATTCCGGATCATGAATATGAAGATCATCTTTCAGGTGACACCCATACAGCAAGGTGCCGAAGGGACCCGGTCGACCGCCTTTTGACAAGAGCGATCCGGCGATCTCCTCCCGGACCATCGGGTGGTACCGGGTCTGCTGTGGGCCAGACCCGCCTGCCCACAGCAGACCCGGAAAGTTGACCGACATCATGACCATCGGACAAGAGCGCCCACACGGACGA
Source organism: Protofrankia symbiont of Coriaria myrtifolia (assembly GCF_900634755.1). Taxonomy (NCBI): domain Bacteria; kingdom Bacillati; phylum Actinomycetota; class Actinomycetes; order Frankiales; family Frankiaceae; genus Protofrankia; species Protofrankia symbiont of Coriaria myrtifolia. The sequence goes on along the minus strand of NZ_CAAAFS010000129.1, from coordinate 13,223 downwards.
TCAGCCCACCTGGCCAACCGAGCATCAGGCGCGATCAGGCCCTGCGGCGCCCAGCAGAACTGCTCGAGACAGCCGGCCAGAGGACGGGTTGGTCCGCGGGGCGCTGCCACCACGAGATAACAAAGACGAGCAGGGATGGTCGGTGTTCGGGACCCCGAACACCGACCATCCCCTCAGAGAATACAGCGCGTCCACTCGTGCGGTGGATGCTATCTTTTTCCCGCCGAGATACCGGCAGCACTATCTGACACCGAGCCGGGATCAGTGGAGTCACGCCATTCGCACAGGTTCTGTACCACCTCTTCGTAGAACTTCTCCAACGTTTCCACCACCGATGTGACAAATGCGCTCTTTCCGGCACCGCGTTTCGTGCCGGGACGCGCGCTCAAGGAAATACGAAAGACTCGAATGTCGCAGTCCGAACCAGCGATCAGAATCTCCGGCTTCTGCCGGACCAGAGCAAGGAGCTCGGCTCGAGTAGCCTCCCGCGCGACCCCTGCTCGAAAGATTCGACCCGCAGATTATCACTTGCGTCCGCGAGCTGCTTCGTAATCCACTTCACCCTGGTGAGCGGCCGTCCCTGGCGAGGAGCGTCGATGCCGATCGAGCACACGAACGAAGCAGCTCCTTACCAAGGACTTTAATTATTCGGACTTTAATTATTCGGAAGAGCCTCCTCGAATCCCAGTGCGCGCAGTACGCTCCCGGCCGCCGACACGACCCTGGCGCTCCCGACGATCGGTGCGATGGCGGTACACACACCCTGGGCGTCGGCGGCGGTCAGCCCGGCGTCCCGGGCAACGGCGAGATTCATCAGGTAGGAGACGGGCGCCGAATCCATGGCGACGAGCGCGGCCAGCCGGACAAGGTGGTAGGTACGTTCGTCGAGGCCCGACCTCTCCAGCGTGTCCAGATGCATCTGAACGAGCTCTTCAAGCACCGGGGAATCGCCTTGCGCGATCGCGCCGAGTGTCCGCTCAGGGGTCTGTGTCACCATTTGTTCGCTCCTCCTGGTTATTGACGTTTCAGCGATATTCGCACCTGAGCGCCCTCTACCCCATGGGCAGCCCGCAAAACACGGGAACTCGAACGGATCGAGTCATGTTTTCGATCGGATGACACGAAAACTCTGTAAATTCCCGGATCATGGCCAACCAGGCGACGGGATCTTCCCGACCGCTCAGCCGCCGTCCCGGCTCCGCCCGTTTCAGGATATAAAAAGCGGCGACGGGACGATTCTGGCCAGTGCCGCCGCTTCCTGGTGGGGAATGCTGAGCCCGGTTCGTAGCGGACGCTCGGCCTCCGGGTCGGGGAGTCCGCCGTCCGTTGGATCACTCCCCGCTCGGCGAGCGACCGGAGGACGACGCTCGCCTGTTGGATGCCGACGAGAAGCAGGTTCTGGACCGTCTGACTGGAGATCGTCCCGTACTCGCGCAGGTGGTCGACAACGCGGCGCTCGGACTCGTCCGAGGTGTTGCGGTGATACGACGGCATGCCATACGCGGACGGCGGACGGGCCACCACCCTCCACGCCGAGCAGCGCCGCATCACCTGACGACCATCACGGACACACGCTGTTGCGGACAACGCCCCGCAGCCAGCGGCTACGGGCAAGGCTCACCGGCCTGCTCGGGGCCGGCGCTTACCAACCACACATCGACGGAACAGCTTTTCAGTCGTTTCCCTTCGCGATCGCTTCGCGTACGGCCGGGACGATCTCGCTGGCCCAGCGGCCGAGGGAGACGACATCCTGCGCACCGCCGCTGGCCGAGAAGAGCACGAAGCCGGTCGCGCCATGCTCCAGCACGGCCTCGGTCAGTTCCTCGACCCACTGGCCTACGGAACCACCGATCCAGCGACCGGTGTGATCACGCGTGGCGGCCAGCGGCCGGTCGGTGATGCGTCCGGGGAAATTGAAGACCGTGCGGATCTCGCGCGGATCGCGACCCACGGCAGCCGCTGCTTCGTCGATAACCGGCCGCGACACCCGGTATCGCTCGCTGCGCCAGTCCGCCGCATGGCCGGGAATCCAGCCGTCGGCCACCCGGCCGGTCGCGGCCAGGGATTTCGGGCCGACCGATCCGGTCCACACGTCAGGCACGGCCACCGGCGCCGGCTCGATCTGGTCCACCTGATAGTGCCTGCCCCGATAGGTGACCGCCGGACCGCCACCCGACAACAGCCTGACCAGGACGATCGCCTCCTCGAAGGCGTCCACCGCATCGCCCGGTGAGAGCCGTGGCACTCCCATGTCGGAGATCCGATCCCACAGCCCGCCCACGCCCATCCCGAGCACGATGCGACCGCCGGAAAGCGCAGACAGCGACGTCACCGTCCGCGCGAGCATGGGAGCGGGCCGGGTCGGCAAGTTGGTGACGTTGACGAGGCCTGAGATCCGCCGCGTACGTCCGAGGATGAATCCGACGGAGGCGTACGCGTCCAGTCGGTCGCCGACGTAAGGATGGTCCGACAGCGAGAAGATGTCAAGCCCGTCACGGTCGGCCTGTTGAGCCGCCCGCAGCAGCTCCGGCACGTCGTCGATGCCGCTGTGCGCGCCGAACCCGAAGACGACCTCTTGTATGGACACTGCCCTGCCTTTCATTCGTGAGGCTGCCGGTGAACCCGCCGGACCGAAGCCCGGGCGACGGTGATGAAGCGCTACGGATTCACATGGCTCACCAGTTACGGGACAGGTTCAGGCGATACCGAACTGTTTCGCGAAGCGGCCTGTGAACAGGTCGGCACCCTTGTACTCGGCGACCGTCGTAGCCGGGACGGCAGCCGGACCATCGGGTGTGGGCAGTTGGCCGACACCGCCACGCCGACCGAGCGGGAGCAGGATCATGGGATAGGGCAGGGGCCGGTAGACGGCCGTGGGCTGTTCGCCGCGCAGTTGAGAGATGATGTTCCGCGCCACGACCTCGGCGTGCCGCATCGCGTACCCGGCCATCTTGGCCTCGGCGACATCGGTGATGTCGCCGATCGCGTAGACATGATCGTGCCCGTGGACGTTGAGGGTCTCGGTGACGGGGACCTGTCCCTGCGGTGTGCGGGGCGTGAGCCGGCCGTCAGCAAGGTAGTCGCTGTTGACCCGCACGCCGTAGGCGCGGAACCAGATGTCGGCGGTGATCTCGTCACGGCCGGTGGTGGTGACGGTGAAGGTCCCGGCCTGGCCGGGCTCGGTCGTCGGCGGCGCTGCCAGGCCGGTGCCCAGCCGCAGCTGGATGTCCAGCTCGTCGAGCTGGCGGTGCAGGTCCTGGCGTACCTCCGGCTGGAAGCCGGGCAGAAGCCGCTCAGCCGGGTCGACGATGATCACATGCTTGTGCGGCCAGACCTCCTTGATCTCCCCGGCCAGCTCCAGACCGACCGGCCCGGCACCGACGATCAGCACCCTCTCGGCGTCGATCAGTTCCTTGTGGGTCTGGCGGAGGTCGTCCAGCGCCTCGCCGGTGGCGGTGGAGCCGGCGTTGGGCTTGGCCGGGTAGGGGTAGCTGGAGCCGGAGGCCAGAACCAGATAGTCCGCCTCGACACGCCGGCCTGAGGTCAGGGTGACGCCGACCGGGTCCGCTGAGACCGCGCGGTCGCGGATCACCGTGCCCCGCGTGAGCAGCGTGTCGAAGGAAAAGAACAGGTTCGGTGCCCAGTCGGGCCGAGCCAGCGCGCGTAGCGAGGCCGCCGAGTTGACGAACGCGTCCCGGGGATCAATGAGGACGATGTCGGCATCGGAGTCCAGCGCTTTGGCGACGGCTGAACCCCCGTAACCTCCGCCGATGACCGCAACGGTACGACCCATGATTTCACGCTCCTACGGACAGAAATTTTAGTTCGTACTACGAACGATAATAGTTCGTAGTACGAACTGCAACCCCTGTCCCGCCGGGCTCGGCATCGTGGACCTGGCCTCGACGTCACGCCGTGGCCGCGAGATCCTCCGATCCGGCCACCAGCCTTCGCTGACGTTCGTGTTGATGTTCGTTTGCGGGTCCGGGGCCGGCCGGCTCCTCCGCCTGTCGCGCCGGGTGGGCGCCGGCTCCACATGCGGAGAAGCTTCTTCCAACATCGCGGGAACCACCTGGCCGCTGTCGCGAACAGCCCGGGTCAGTACCTGCGAGCGGCGGGGGCTCCTTCGTCCGGTTCTATGAAGACCATCGGAACCTTGTTGTCCAGCACGACGCGACCGAGCAGGCTGGCGAGCGTGTCGCGGTCATTGGCGCCGAGTCCCGCCGACAGCTTCTCGATCCGCCGGCAGGTCTCGGCATAGAACTCCCGTACGAGCCTGCCGCCCTGCGGGGTGAGCCCGACCCGCACCGCACGCGAGTCCTGCGGGTTCGGTTCGCGCTGAACCAGACCGTTGCGCTCAGTGCGGTCCACCAGGCCGGTGAGGCTCGACTTGGCCAGCCCCAGTATCGCGCCCAGTTCGCCCATGCCGTACGGCTGTGCCATCAGCACGCACAGCAACTGCCCCTGCTGGGGGGTGAGGCCATGCTCCCGGCTCGACTCGGCGTACACGGCATTCACCAGAAACGAGGACCGCACCAGCGCGGTCGCAATCCCGATCGGACCATAATCCTGCTTACCCACGCGACCAGGATAACATCCGGGTATCGATATAATTCGTGAAGCGAACTATCTGGCGCTGTGCACGGAATGACACCCGCCCGTCCCGCCGCACGCCACCGGGACCCGGCCCTACCTGCCGGTCACCCGACACATATTCGCTGACGGCACGGCACGCCTGGCCGGCCTCCGTCCGCCCCTCCGCGAAGCAGCCGCACCCGTGAACCACACACCGTGGACGCACCATCCCCCGTACATGGCGATCCCGAGCCGGACGAACTGGCAGGCGATATTGGCCAACACCAACAGCGGCAGCGGCAGCGGCAGCGGCAGCTCAGGCTGCCGACCCGGTCAGGAAGCTGGCGAGCGCGGCGGCCAACGCGGCCGGCTGATGCTCCTGGATGTTGTGGCCCGCCTCGATCTCCACGATCTCGGCCCGTGGGACACGGGAGCGGAACTCGCCGACCGTCTCCGGCGTGAGGAACCCGTGCGTGCCGTGGACCAGGAGCACCGGGACGGTCGTGTTCTCCAGGGCCGGCCACAGGTAGCGGAAGTCGATGTTCAGCCGTGCGCCGGGAGGAGGGTCGGCGAGATGGTGCTTGAACACGATCGTGCCGTCGTCGCGCACCCGGGTGTTGAGCGCGACGCCTCTGGCGAGCGCTCGCCGCGAGAATCCGATCCCGGCGGCGAGGGCCTTCTCCACGATCTCCTCACGGGAGCCGAACACCTGCGGCCCGGCGAGGAAGTCGGCCACCTGGGTGGCATCCTCGGCGCGCAGCCCAGGGCTGACATCCACGATGACCAGGCGTTCGACCAGATCTGGACGCGACTCGGCCAGGGCGATCGCGGTGACGCCTCCCAGTGACTGACCGACGACGGTATGCCGCGTTCCCGGCGCGACGGCGTCGATGACGGTGGCCACGGCCCGCGCATTCGGACGCGGAGCGTAGTCGAAGTCGTCGCGCCATGCCGAGTCACCATGGCCCGGCAGGTCCACCGCGAGGGCCCGCCGGCCGAGCGCCAGGATCGTCGTGTCCCAGGTATGGGCGTTCAGGCCGCCCCCGTGCAGCAGTGTGAGATCCGGAGAGTCACCCCAGAGCAGCGCGCTGACCGCGCCGGCCGCGGTCGTGACACCAACGCGGCGTACCGCCAGAAGGCCGGCCGGGGCGCCCACCTCCGCCGCCTCCTCGGCGAGAAAGGCGAACTCGTCACGATCGTCGCTCACCATCGTCCTTCCGTCACCGCACGCTTCACCGGCTCGTACCTCACCCGCCGAAACCGGCTGCCAGAAACTCCCTTCTGCCACAGTAGCGACAACCGGCTTCTCAATGCCCCTGCTTTTCGGCCAGCGGGCTCTTCCCGTGCCCGGCTCGCGGCTCGTGGGACGGCCGGAAACGGCCTGACCGGTCCGAGGTAGCTCCGGGAGGAAACCCTGGAGACGACCCGTCGTGGCCAGAGCGGCAGATATGATCATCCAGCGTGACGGCCGCAACCAAAAGAAAACGTGTGCCCCGCAGAGCCGGTATGACCGGGCTGATGTATCAGGCAGTCGTTTGTATCAGGCAGTCGTTCACGGCTCGTCCGCGAGGATCTCCTGACGCCAGCCGTGGAAGAACCAGCGAACCGGCCGGCGTCGGTGCGGGGGCGAGCGCAGGTACAGGTCGCCATCGGTGAACCGCCCGATGGTTCCGATCATGTCGCGAAGAACACCCGCGCCGCCGCACGCCACAAACAGATAATCATCGTAGGTCGACGCGTTCCTCCCATGCGCGTCGAATCGGAGCGGGCAGCACCAGTTCCTGCACTATGGAGCCGGTGTGACGAACTCGGGCTGGTCGAGCAGACGGAGCCAACTGCCGTCGGGCTGCCGGCGGACCACCTGCGCGCGAGCGCCCGCGCCGTCCCTGGCCAGGGTGGATGTGAGCGCGATGTCGCCAGCTGTGAGGGTCGGCAGCGGCGGCTCCTGCTCGAAGCGGGGAACGTTGGTCAGGATCTTCTCCCACAGGGCCTGGATAGCGGCTCGGCCGACCGTCTGGCTGCCGGGTGGGTAGGCTATGACCGCGTCCTCCTCGTAAAGCGCCGCAAGGCCCGCGGCGTCCCCTTCGTTGGCGCGTTCCACAAACAGGCGCGTAAGGTCTTCTGGCTTTTGTGCCTTCTCTTTGGCGGACATAAACGCTCCCTTCGACACGAGCTCATATCAATACGAGGCCGGAAGCTCTCGCTTTCAGTGAACACAAGCCGGCGCCAGAAGTCCAACATCTGTCACTGCTCGAAGCTAGAATCCACAGATATGGAACTCAGACAGCTTGAATACTTCGTCGCGGTCGCCGAGGAGGCGAACTTCACCCGTGCGGCCGAGCGGGTATACATCAGCCAATCCGGCGTCAGTGCCCAGATCCGACAGCTCGAACACGAGCTCGGGGCCGTCCTCCTCGACAGATCTGGCCGCCGGTGCACGGTGACCGCCGCCGGAGCGGCCGCGCTCAGACACGCCCGTGACGCGCTCGCGTCGGTCAACGCTCTGCGGCAGGCGGTGGACGACGTGAACGGCCTGATCCGGGGCCGGATCGTGGTCGGCATGGTCACGGCCTGCACCGTCGCTCCGCTGTTCGACGCGCTTGCCTCGTTCCACACGGCCCATCCCGGTGTCGAGATCACCCTGTTCGAGGACAGTTCGGACCGGCTCGTCGAGAGCGTGCGGACCGGGATGGCCGACATGGCCCTCGTCGGCACGGGCAGCGCCCCGCCGAAGGGCGTGGAAACGCTACCGATCATCAGTGACCGGCTGGTCGCGGTCGTTTCGAACGATCATCCGCTCGCCGGGCGTCCCCGGACGTTCCTGGCGGATATCGCAGCCTTCCCTCTCGTGTGCCTGCCCACGGGAACGGGAGTCCGTGCGGTGTTCGACCAGGCATGTTCGGCCGTGGGAATAGAACCGACCATCACGCTCCAGGCAAGCGCCCCGGGAGCCATCACAGATCTTGCCGCTCGCGGGCTCGGTGTCGCGATCCTCAGCGAGTCGATGGCTGCCACCCGCCACGACGGCGTGACTGTTTTACCTGTCGATGACATCCTTTCCCCCGCCCTGCTGACTCTGATCTGGAAGACGGGGAAGAATCCCGCGTTGCGGGAACTCGTCCGGCACAGTCACGCGGCCTTCGAGTCGTCTCCGGAGCCGACTCAGCACGTTCACGTCGAAGACGACAGGGATGTCACCCACGTCGCTTGAGCACCGCCGCGACCAGCTCGTTCACCTCGGCGGCGCTGTACGCCCCTCCCCGTCTCGACACCGGCCTCGGAGCTCCCCGCCAGCGGGTGATTCGGCGGCACGCCGCGTTTTCACCAGGTCCGCGAGGGTTCGGATCAGGTCCAGGTGGGTATTCGCCCTGGGGCGTAGCGGGCGCCGAAACCGCCGGTGGGGAGAATTTCCCGAATTCTGGTGAGGTCCGCTTCGGTGAGTGTGATGCTGGTGGCGCGCGCGTTCTCTTCGACGCGCCGGGGGCTGCGCGTCCCGGGAATGGGCACGATATTCTCGCTCTGAGCGAGCAGCCAGGCCAGGGCCAGCTGGGCGACGGACGCGCCTTTGGCAGCGGCCAGTTCGGTGAGCTGACGGACCGCTTCGACGTTCTTCTCGAAGTTGCCCGGCTGCCAGCGGGGGTCGGCGTTGCGCATGTCGGTCTGGTCGTACTGCCCGGCGGGCTTCACCGCGTCGGTGAGGAACCCTCGGCCCAGCGGGGAGTAGGGCACGAAGCCGATGCCGAGCTCGGCCAACGTCGGGAAGATCGATTCGACGTCGCGCTCGAAGAGCGAGTACTCCGTCTGCAGCGCGGAGACCGGCTGCACTGCGTGTGCTCTGCGGATGGTCCGCGGCCCGGCCTCACTGAGACCGAAGTACTTCACCTTGCCGGCCTGGACGAACTCCCCGACGGTGCCCGCCACGTCCTCGATGGGCACGTCGGGGTCCACCCGGTGCTGGTAGAGGAGGTCGATGTAGTCGACATCGAGGTAGCGAAGGCTGTTGTCGACGACCTCGCGGATGTGTTCGGGCCGGCTGTCCGTGCCGTAGCTGCGGGTGAAGCCGAACTTCGTGGCGATCACGATGTCGTCACGGAAGCCGGCGACGGCCCTGCCGACGATCTTCTCGTTCTCGCCCCACCCGTAGAGCTCGGCGGTGTCGAAGAAGGTGATGCCCAGGTCGTAGGCGCGTTGGATGGCCGCGATGCCCTCCCCCTCGTCGCCAGGCCCGTAGGCAAGCGAGATACCCATCGCTCCGTACCCGAGGGCCGAGGTGACCAGACCCTGTTGACCGAGAGTGCGCTGCCGCATGTCCGTGCCCTCCTGATGGAATGCTCGGCCTGGCCCCCGCGAGCGTTGCCGGGTGGAGGCGAACCGCGGGCTGCCCTGTGGTTCGAAGAACTCGGGCCTCCGAGAGCGTAAGGCTTCAGCACTGCCCTCACCTGCCGCGGAAACGGTGAACCCCCGTCACAGGTTACTGGCAGGGGTTCGGACGCGATCCCTCCGATGGTGGCCGACCACGGTGCGAACCGTGATTCCGGCCGTCCCCGGCCGGCCGGAATCAGAAGGTGAGCTGTTTGGCCGGGCGGATGACGAGATCGGCGATGTTGAGACGCAGGGGCTGGCGGACGATGTAGTGCACGGCCTCGGCGATGTCGCTCGGCTTGGCGATCAGCCGCTCGAGCGCGGCCTGGGCGGCGTCGAGGACCTCGTCCGGAAGACGTTCGCCGGGCCTGACGTCGACGTCGAGGCCCGAGAAGGCGACCACGCCCTTGACGGTCTGCAGGTCCCAGTTGCGCACGATGTTGGTCGCGACGGGGCCGGGAGCGACGGTCGCGACGCGGATGTCCTCGTCCTCGAGCTCGGTTCGCAACACCCGGGTCAGGTGGTTCACGGCGTTCTTGGTGGCCCCGTAGACGCCGCCGTCGGACTCGAGCGCACTGGTCGAGGAGACGTTGACGATGTGGCCGCCGTTCCCGAGCCGACGCATCTGCTGGACCGCGGCCTGGGTACCCACCAGGAGCGCGATCACGTTGACCTCGAACAGCGCCCGCCACGTCTCGTCGTCGCCGGCCAGCACCGGTTCGCGGGTGGCCAGGCCGGCGTTGTTCACCACGATGTCCAACCGGCCGGTGTCAGTGGCCGCCTGGCTGAACAGGTCGCGCAACGACGCCGAGTCACGAACGTCGAACGTAGCGATGTGGGCGTGCCCGCCGGCCGCCTCGATCGCCAGGCTGGTGGCCTCCATCGGCCCGCGGGTGCGGCCGTGGAGGTAGACGGTGGCGCCCGCCTCGCCGAGACGCTGGGCGACGGCGCGGCCGATGCCGCTGGACGCACCGGTCACAACCGCGGTCCTGCCGAGAAGATCATGATCAACGGTCACAGGGAACCCCTTCGCCTATCCTGGATACGAGCGAACACTCGCGATCCACAGAATACGAGCGGATGCTCGTATTTGGCAACGGAGCACGGATGACGGAGGACGGTCCCCGCCGCCAGGCCCGCGGCATACGGCGCATCGCATCGATCCTCGACGCCGCCGCGGCCCTGTTCACAGCGGCCGGCTACGACGCGACGACCACCAACGCGATCGCGTCCGCCGCCAAGATCTCACCCGGCTCGCTCTACCAGTTCTTCCCCAACAAGCCGGCGATCGCCGAGGCCCTCACCGCCCGTTACGTCGACGATCTGAACGCCATCTACGACCACGCCCTCGCCATCGGCCCGGGCGACCCGGCCGCCACCTCGAAGATGATCGACCAGTTGGTGGCGGCGCTAGTCGCGTTCCACGTCGCGAATCCGGCCGCCAAAGCCCTGCTCAGCGGGGCCAGCGTCGCCCCGGACCTGGCCATGATCACCGCACCGCTGCACAGCGCGATGTGCGATCGCGCCGAGGAGATCGTCGCCGCGATCGCCCCCACACTGACACCCCGCGAACAGGCGCGAACCGCCGAGGTCTGCATCCACATCGTGCAGGCGCTGATGCCGATGATCCTCGCCGCTCCGGCGGCCTCCCGGCACGAAGCCTCCAACGAGCTCAAACGCGCCCTCGTCGGGTACCTCCTGACACCACCGTGACCGGCCGGACAGTTCGACGCGGTCCTCGCCGACGCCGGCATCACCGCTCGGCATCGACCAACACCCATCAGGCAGCTCTAACGCTCGTTGCCCGTATTTGGGCCGGGCGCGCCAGCGTCGTCAGCCGGCACGGAACGCCCGCCCGGGTGCAACCGCCCGGCCGGACCCTGCGCGAACGTCGTCAACAACGTGGTTGTGACGGTGGTCGCGAAATTCCGCACCGCCGGGCCGGTCGCCCCGGGCCCGCACACGTCGGTCACCGCGCACACCCACGCGCTGGTCCCCGAGTCGAACACCCCCGCGCCCGAGTCGGCCGTGTAGTAGCTGATGTCGGCGTGGTCGAGCCGGCCGTGGCAGACGACCGGTGAATGAGCGAGAACCTCGATCCGCGATGGTGTCGGATACGAAAGGTCGACCCGGTCGTATTCGGACCCGACCATTCCCGATATCCGGGTACCGGCGGTCACCCCCGTGCCGGCGAACAACCAGTGCGCGGGATCCTGGATGACAAGGTCGGCGTGCACCGGATTGCACTGGTACATGCCGCCAGTGAGCGCGCTCTCCGGAGCGGCCGCCGGTGGGGCGGGCCAGTTCGCGGTCACGGCGGAGTCGTTCACACCGTACAGCGGATCCTCGGTGGCGACCTTGTAAGCGGTTTCCAGCCGGTCGGGCCCGGAGGCGGTCGGCCCGAGCCGGATACGGCGATACACCGCGTTCGCCCCCAGAAAGGCGAGGTTCACCCCGTGGTCACGGGCTCGTGTCAACGCGTCCCGCATCGCGGGTGAGTAGTACTCGTCGTGCCCCATGGAAATGACCGCGTGCGCGCCGTCCAACAGCCGCGGATCGGCATGCAGGTCGATGTCGGTGGCATACGCGACGGGCAGGCCGAGTTTTTCTGCGAGAATGATGACGGGGGCCTCGTTGCCGGTGAAGTCCGCCGCGCCGTCACCATAGTCGTACGGCCGGTCGAACGAAACGACCCGGGCCCGGTCATCAAAGCCCTTTGGGCCGTGATAGAGGCTGTAACCGCCCCAGGCATTATACGCCTGCCAGGTGGTGACCGCGCTCAGCATCACCAGCCGCCCGGCGGTCGTCGGGCCGCGGACCGTCAACGGAACATACGTCTGGAACCCGTCGGCGTCGTCCAGCCGGATCAGATAGGCGCCGGGCGGCCAGCCGCCCGTGTCGAACGTGGTGGTCGGCTGCCAGGAGGTGGTGACCGTGTTCGTCTTCGGGTCGCGGGAGGCAGGAGTCTGCACCCGGCCGGGGAAAGGCCCGGCCTCGGCCACCAGACGGCAGGTCCGACCGCCGTACCAGCCGATCCGGAACACCGAGGCATTGAGCGAGGCAGCGGTCGTGGAGGCGAACAGGCGGACGCTGTCCCCGGGCCGGACGCTGGCGCGGTCGAGCCAGCCCTCCACCGCATGGTTGTAGCCGAGCCGGGCAAGACCGCAGTCGCTGCCGGGTCTGGCGTTCTCGGCGTGGACGTCGAACCCGCCGGCCGGGCCCGCCGCCGACAGCGGTCCACCCACTGGGCCGGCGGCGGTGCTCACGGCACGGCCCGGCACCCGCCGGCCGTCCGCGGCCGGTGTGCCGCCGCCGCACCCGCCGAGAAGGACGATGTAAACGAGCGCCGCCGTCAGCGCGACCGGGATGGATGCCGGTCGCCTCGGCCACCCCGCCGGCCCACGGCAGGGAACCGGACGAGCCGCTGTGTCGACCCTCCGTGTCAACGTCACCTCGCCAGTGTCACGCCGGCTTTCGTGGCTGTCGCTCGGAGCCTGCCCAGCGGGCCGAGGGCCGCCCTGCCGGGGGCCGTTCTGTCCAGGACCCGTCGTCGGCCACCCGTGATGGCGGGCCCAGCCGTCAGGAGACATTCGCCGCGACGGTGCCGGAGTTGGATCCGACGACGTTGCGTCGTTCCTGGACGTGGGCATGGGCCATGAGGCCGAACAGGACCGCGAGCAGGACTGCCGACGACCCGGGAGTCCCGAGGTCGAGGCCGCCCTTGGCGAGCGGCTTGGTGAGGAAGTCACCGGCGGTGGCGCCGAGAGGGCGGGTAAGCACGAAGGCAAGCCAGAACAGCGTCACGTTCGATACCGCGGACGCATGTCTGAGGGCGAGCAGCAGACCGAGCAGCCCGACGATGAGCAGGACGCTGTCGGCATAACCGAGCCCTGAACTGTCGGACAGGAAGTCTCCCATGGAGGTTCCGAGAGTGTTCGAGACGAGGATGGCCGACCAGAACAGGATCTCCCACCGGAAGGTGTCGATGTTGCGAATTGAAAACGTCAGCCCGGTGAGCTTCCACACTATGAAGATGGCGACCAGCAACGAGACCAGAATCGCCGCGCCGACGGGGTATCCCAGCCCCAGGCCCTGTGGCCCCCAACCCAGCGAACTGGCCCCTTTGGCCAGGTACTTCGCGCTGGAGTCACGGTTCATGAAGTCGGACATCGTGGTGCCGGCCGTACTGGTGGAAAGAATGACCGTCCAGTAGAAGAACGGATTGTAACGCCTGGACCTGAGCTGCACGACAAGGGTGATTACGAAGATCAGGAAAAGTATCGTCG
>NZ_CAAAFS010000128.1:0-9169 GCF_900634755.1 Protofrankia symbiont of Coriaria myrtifolia | reverse complement strand
CCCGAGAGTCTGCGCGAACAGGTCACCTGCTGTCTCCCCGAGGGTCGTCGCGGCAATCTTCATGACCCAGAAGGCCAGGGTGATCTCTGGTAGCTTCTTCATCACCTGCCTGCCGCCACCGGCGACATCGACTTCGGTGAAGATTTCCGATTTTATCATTGTCATCCTCGTCTATCTGACGACTCGGAACACGGGACGTCGGACGTCCGTCGCTCGAGGTTCCGTCCCATCCAGCCAGGAGCCGATCGGTGGCGAGGACGAGGGTGACGAGCGCGCCGCCGTCCGGGTGGTTGGCCGCGGTGGCCCGTCCGCCGTGGGCCGCCGCGATCGCGGCGACGATGGCGAGCCCGAGACCAGCGCCACCCTCGCCGCGCGTCCGGGCGGCGTCGGCACGGCTGAACCGGTCGAAGGCGCGGGGCAGGAAGTCAGCTGGAAACCCCGGGCCGTGGTCACGGACCTGGAGCAGGACAGCGGCTGGACCGATCCCGGTGACGGTCTCCTCTGGTGACAGCGCGGCGCTGACCTCGATCTCGGTCTCGGGAGGCGCGTGCTGGACGGCGTTACCGAGCAGGTTGTCGACGGCCTGGCGCACCCGGTCGGGGTCCACATCGGCCAGCAACGGCCCTTCGACCGTGAGCCGCAGACGTGCTCCCTTCATGTGCGCCGCGGGTGTGGCCGCGCGGACGGCCTGGCGGAGCAGGTCCGCCAGGCAGACCCGCTCCCGGTGGACGAGCTGGCCGGAATCGGTGTCGAAGCGGGCGAGAGCGAGCAGCGCCTCGGCCAGCCGGATGAGGCGATCGGTCTCGCCCGCCGCGCCGGACACCGCATCGGTGAGCTCGCCGATGCTCCGTCCGGGCCGTAACGCGAGCTCCAGCTCGGCTTTCAGGATCGTCAGGGGGGTGCGTAACTCGTGGCCCGCGTCGGCGACGAAGGCGCGGTCCCGGGCGCGCGCTGCGTGCAGCCGGTCCAGCAGGTCGTTCATGGTGTCGGCGAGCGCGGCGATCTCGTCCCGGGTCGGCGGGACCTCGAGACGTCCGCCCGTGTCGGCGACCCCCATCGCGGCGGCTTGGCGGCGCATCCGTTCCACCGGCCGCAACGCCGCCCCGGACAGGACCCACGCGGCAAGCGCGGACACCGCGACCATCGGCACGCTCGCGAGGACCATCACGTCGCGGACCCGGTCCTCGGCGGCATCGATGATCTTCGTCGGGGAGCCGACCAGAAGCACCACCCGCCGGCCGGGAGTGAGTGTCAGTGGTTCGGCGCGTACCCGCGTGCTCTCCTCGCCGACACGCACGGTGACCAGCACCGGCCCGGACCGGGCCGACGCGAGGACGTCCCCGCCGACCAGCGGCCATGTCCGAGCGGGTGGGGATGCCGCGAGCACCCGGCCATCGGCGCCGATCAACTGGCCGAGCGGGCCGGCGGAGGCCAGCGTCGCGTCCAGCGGCACATCGGCCCCGGTCAGCCGCACCCGCAGCCCTTCCGAGCGGGCGGCCAGCCCGGCGTCCAGGGACGTCCGGAGACTGGAGCGGAGCTGTAGGTAGAACAGCACCCCCACGCCGGCGAGCACGAACACCGTCCCGAGCGCGAACACGGCCGCGAGCCGGACCCGCAGTGGCATGTCGACGCCTCAGCCCAGCCGCTGCTGGCCGGTGTCGGCCCGTAGTCGGTAGCCGACCCCGCGCACCATCTCCACCTGGGGCACCCCGAACGACTTGTCGATCTTGCGACGCAGGTAGGTGACGTACTGGTCGACCACGTTGGAGGTGGCGTCAGAGGCAAAGTCCCACACGTACTCCATGATCACGGTTCGGGTCAGAACCTCGCCCGGGTGACGCACCAGGTACTCCAGCAGCGCGAACTCCTTCGATGAGAGATCCAGCGGTGTCTCGTCCCGGCTCGCCGTCCGCGCGGCCAGGTCCAGCCGCAGACCGCCGACCTCCAGTACGGCCGGCCGGGCCACCGCTCCGCGCCGCATCAGCAACCGCACCCGCAACCGCAACCGGGCAACCAACTCCCCGAAGCTGAACGGTTTCGGCAGGTAGTCGTCCGCGCCGACGTTCAGACCGCGAATCCGGTCGGCGATCTCTCCGCGGGCGGTCAGCATCAGCACCGGCGCCCAACGACCGTCCGCCCGCAGGCGCCGGCGCACCTCGAACCCGTCGATCCCCGGCAGCATCAGATCCAGAACGATCACGTAGTAGGCCACCTCGCCGGCCTGCCACACCGCGTCGACGCCGTCCGAGCCGATGTCGACGGCGAATCCCTCCTCCACCAGGCCTCGGCGCGGCAGCGCGGCGGCCCGTGTCTCGTCCTCCACCACCAGCAGCCGCATGACCGCACGATAGGCGCCCTGTCATGTGAAGATGATGTGAACCGAACGTCATCATTCCGGCACGGAAGCCGAACCCCGGAACCGGCGACCGGCAGGCTCCCAGCCAGACGTCGACGCCCGGCAACACTCGCTCGCGCGGCGTGACGGCCCGTCGCTCACATCGTCCTCACATGCGCCGCGGCCTACTGTCTGCCGTCGCAGTCGTCACGCTCGGACCGGCACGGGTGACGGGCGACGACGACAGGACGAATCTCACAGCGTGTGACCGCTGACGACTCGACCGTGCGGGCATGCCGCCGCACCTGGACCATCAGGGATTTCAATCACATGAGCGCGATCAGCGTCGGCCAGGCCGCCCTCCTCGGCGTCGTCGAGGGAGTCACCGAGTTCCTCCCGATCTCCTCGACCGGCCATCTGAAGATCACCGAGGGGCTGATGGGGATACCCGTCGACGACACGTCCGTGATCGGGTTCACCGCGATCATCCAGGTCGGCGCGATCGCGGCCGTCCTGGTGTACTTCTTCGCCGATATCCGCCGTTTCACCACCGCCTGGGCCCGCGGCCTGGCCAGCCCGCGGGCCCGACAGAACCCGGACTACACCTTCACCTGGTGGGTGATCTACGCGACCATCCCTGTCGTCGTCGTGGGACTCGCCGCCAAACCGCTGATCGACGGGCCACTGGCGTCACTGTGGGTCGTCGCCGGCTCGCTGCTCGCCGGCAGCGCGCTGATGTGGTTCGCCGACAGGTTCGGACGCCACAAACGAGGTGAGGACGACATATCACTCCCCGATGCCATGATCCTCGGATCGTCGCAGATCCTCGCGCTGCTGTTCCCCGGGTTCTCCCGTTCCGGCGCCACCATCTCCACCGGGCTGATCCGCGACCTCGACCGGGTCGCGGCCACCCGGCTGTCGTTCTTCCTGTCCATTCCGGCGCTGACCGGTGCCGGACTCTACGAACTCAAGGACGCCGTCGGCGGCGGCGTGTCCGTAGCGTCTGTCGCCGTCGGCACGCTGGTGTCCTTCGCCGTCGCCTATGCCTCGATCGCGTGGCTGCTCAAATACGTCGCCGGGCACACCTTCGACGCGTTCGTCACCTACCGCGTCGCTGTCGGCGTGGCGCTGTTCGCGTTGCTGGCCGCCGGCGCCCTGAACGCCTAATGGCCCTGTCCGGCGCTGGATGCTCGAGCGGCGCCCACCAGCGATGATCAACAGGTCTCCCGTCGCCGCTGGGGGTTCGCGGGAGCGTCGGCCATTCCGCGTGGGCTCTTTTCCCTGGCAGGCGGCGCGGCTGGTGCACGGGATCAGACAAGAAGATCGCGTACTGACACCGGGACCAGGCCTGCCGTACGCAGGTTCGTGACGATGCGGGCAAACGCGGTGACGGTTCCCGGGTAGCCGAAGTGCATGCTCACGATCGAGCCGGGCCGGACGCCGGCGCGTACCCGCGCGACGACGGCGTCGGCTCCAGGGGATGTGTAGTCAAGCGGGTCGACGTCGAAGTCCACGACCGTCCGGTAACCCGCGGCACCGGCCTCGGCGAGGATCAATGGGGTGGCGGTGGAGGTGCCCGAGGGCCGGAAATAGCGGCCCTGGGCCGGAGCCAGCCGGGCCAGGACGTCGCGGCATCCGATGATTTCCGCCGCCACCAGGTCGGCTGGCAACGCCGTCAGTACCGGGTGGGAGTACGTGTGGTTCGCCAGTTCGTTGCCAGCGGCCAGGATGACGGGGACAAGATCACGATGTTCGTCCAGCCACTGTCCGACCGCGAACACGGTAATCGAAACCAAGAGTTCGGCCGCCTCGGTGAGCAGCCGATGCGCCAGGGAGAGATCCTGGTCCGCCTCGTGCGGGCCGAGGTGGAAGGTGAGCGCCACCTGGGGACGGTCCCGCGGTCCGTGGGCGACCGCTGTCGCGGCCCCTCCCGGCATCAGCCCAGGTCCGGGAGGGGCCGCGGTGGTTGCCGCCCCTGAACTGCCGGGGCGGGCCGCGGCGGCAGACAGCCCCGCCGACGCCGACGCCGACGCGGGTGGGTTCGACCCACCGGTGGCGCAGGCCGCCAGCCCGGCGGCCGTGACCACCGTGCCAGCGGCGGACAAGAACTGGCGACGCGATGATCGCCCATCGGCGCTCTCAGGCATGCGGATCCGATCCGGACGCTGGGGGAGGTTCGAGTGTGACACCGGGCCGCGCTCAGAATATCGGCAGAAAAGCTTATGATAAAAGCCGTCACCATGACGTCGATCAGCAAAAGATCCGGTGAAGCGATCAGGACAAGTTCTGAGCCCCGACGCCGCGGCACAACCGGCGGATCAAGGTGGACAGGATTTGTCCGTACCTTCGACGGCTCGGCCGCTGGGGTGTGTCTGATGGATACTGGTCGATGTGGGTGCCGCCGCGCGATCGAACATCCGTCAGGCACGTCCTAATCGACCTCCACCCGGCTGAACCACGACCGAGCCTGCCGGGGAAGGCCCGGAGCGTTCACATCATCGTTGCTGGTGCCTCCGCCGCCGACGACAGCGCTCTCGACAGCGCCGCGTTGGATGCCGCCGCGCGTCACCGTCAGATAGCCGACCAGTACGACGATCACGATGAGGGCGGCGAGGGCGACCAAGCCGTCACCGAGACCGACGCCGGACCTTCCGGCCGGCTTGCCGAGCCAGTCGGCGAACGAGGCGCCCAGTGGCCGGGTCACGACATAGGCGGACCAGAAGGCGACGACCTCGCTCAGGCCGAACCGCCACCAGGCGACCGCTGGCACCAGGATGACCGCTGTGAACAGGATGGCCGAGGGCAGGTAGCCGAAGTGCAACGAGTCCGCGGTGAGATCGCCCGTCGCGGTGCCCAGCGCGAACGTCGCGAGCACGGTCAGCCAGTAGTAGGTCTCCCTGCGGCGGGTCACGATACTGTGGATCGACAGCGTTCCTTCACGCCGATGCCATGCGTAAAAGACGGTCGCGAGGACCACGATGTAAAAGACCGTCGAACCGATGTGGCCGATGGGTGGTCCGTCGGCGGCCATGGTGCCGAACACCGCGACCATCATCACCGCAAACCAGTAGACGGGAGCGGAGTAACTCCGGGCCCGGAACTGCAACCAGAGCGCGAGTGTGAAGCCGAGGATACCGACCGCGCCCGCAAGCACCAGGCTGAGGTGCGCGAGATAGTCCGAGGTCGCCTCGCCCATGCCCGTTGTCAGAATTTTGACGACCCAGAACAGCGCCGTGATCTTCGGGACCTTGGGGGCTATGGGCTCCCGACCGTGGGTCCGGCTGTGCGAGGAAGAAGGCATCGGTATCTTTCCGGGGCGGCGACAGGGACGTTTCAGCGCTGCCGCAATACACCACACCATTCATGTGACGGACGTGTGAGCGCGTGCCACGGCTCGAACGTTCGTGACCGTCCACCACCGTCGCGAAACCAGCCCCCGGGTGCGGAAGTTGAGCGGCACCGCGATGGGCCGAGCCGGTTGGTGACCAGTCGGGTGCGGCGGCGAGGATGGCCCGTACACCGGCCGGGCAGGGCCGAGAGCGCGGGATGCGGAGAACGACCCGGACAGCCGGGTCGGCCACAGCCACCGGACGGCGACACTCGACAGCCATGGCGGACTGGCGGGCCGGCCCGCTGGCGGAGCTCGGCGGGCCGGCCCGACATTGGAGCCGGCTCAGGTGGCGGCGTGGTGGGTCGCCGCGCCGGAATCGCCGTGGCGCACGGGGCAGCCGGGGACGAAGGTCCCCATCCGCTCGATCTGGAAGCCGTCGGGGTAGCTGCGGATACGGGACATGTCGTGGACGTACCGGGGTGAGCGGCGGGCCGGGAAAAGCGCGACGATCCCGGCCCGCACGCGCAGCGCGCCCTCGGAGAGACGCCGCACGACGCGGCCGGGCTCCTTGTAGCCGAATGCCGCCAGCAGCGGTGGGTCCATCAGGGCCCGGCTGAAGACCTCGACCAGCGGCCGCACGGGCCGGGGGTAGAACGTCGTCAGCAGACGCAGGGTCGCGTCCGCCACCCGGCGCCCGCCCGGGTCGAACGCGAAGTGCTCGCGCTCGTAGCCGTCCATCAGACGGGCGAACGCGTCGTATGTCGCGGGAATGTCCGTGATACCCAGGTGGTGGCCAAGGGTCTGGTAGTACCGGACCGAGGCCAGCACCTCCCCGTCGGTGAGCCCGCGCCAGCCGTACTCGTCGATCCACCTCTTCGGCACCACCACGAACGTCGACAGGACGTAGCGCATGTCGGCGTTGGAGATGTCGTACATCCGGTGCATCTGGTTGACGCGCCGCACCGCCGCCCTGCCGCGCTGGCTGTCGAAGCCCTCCAGCAACGGCACCTCCAGCAGGAGCGCGGTGTCGTCGTAGCGCTTCTGGGTGTCGCGGCCGAACTCGCCGGTCCGATCCAGCAGGCTGCCGATGCTCGGCACCCCATAGGTCCGGAACAACGCGAAACTCAGCGACTGGTTGAGATCCCAGGGGAACTCGTAGACAGCCAGGTTCCGGTAGATCTCCATGAACTGGCTCTCGGGGTCCAGCCCCTCATTGCGACGGGCCCTGGTCACGACGACTACCTCCTCAGCGACCGT
Organism: Protofrankia symbiont of Coriaria myrtifolia; assembly: GCF_900634755.1. NCBI lineage: Bacteria > Bacillati > Actinomycetota > Actinomycetes > Frankiales > Frankiaceae > Protofrankia > Protofrankia symbiont of Coriaria myrtifolia. Next base: position 2,246 of record NZ_CAAAFS010000128.1, on the reverse strand, counting down.
CAGTGCACTGTAAGCGCACCCGTACCGCCACGCAATCGCCTGTCTCGGTCTCCGCGTCCCGCTGGACCTGGCTGTCGCCGGCCGGCACCTTGGGCAGGCTCTCCGTCACCCCACCGTCTCCTCACCGACCGCTGACGCCCGGATCGCGATCGTGATCTCGTTGCCCGCGGCCGGGTCGACGGCGCTCCTTCGCTCAGGTCTACTGGGGCATGCCAAAGCCCCGGCGAGATATAATCCTGTTTCCAGGGCCAGCGCTCCACCGGGGTATCGCATCAAGCGAACCCGACCCACACGAGAGCTCGCCCGGCGTCTCAGCCGGGATCCAGCCCGGCATGTTGGAGATCGCTCTCCCCTCCTCGACTGCGACAATCCATCACCACATTCGCACAGAGTTCGGCATGTCATGCGCGACCGACGAGCCGTTGAGCCTGGTTACTCTGCTGGGCAGACACACCGCGCGATCCTGACCTCGTCCCTGATCACACACTCCAAGTTCGAGAGACGCCCGAAGCAGGCGGCCGCACCGGTGTCAGCCAGATTTGTCAGGGAAGGACGGCGCGTGTCGTAGTCGCCTCTGGTCTCGATTGGTCCGGGGTCATCCCGGTGGATCATGTAGAGCGTTCGCGCTATGAGTGCAAGGACTACGACCACCACTACGAGCGTGAATAGTAGTCCGGCCACAGGACCTCCTCGCGGAAGTGGAAGTGCCCCCATCCAATCCGCGAAATCGAGGTCCGACTAGAGGCCAATCGTGGTCGCCTGGACCCGTTTCCGGCCAGGATCACACCGCCGGGGCTCTATCCGACTCGCACCGGGACCGCGAGCTCGGTAAGGCAGCGGCGTAGGCCGCGCTCGCCTTCATCTGTGAGATCGAGGGCGCGATCGTGGCGGCGTCGGAGGAGCCAGCCCTTGCTCAGCAGAGCTGCCAGGATCGCCGTTCCCAGCCGGCCTGCCAGGTGGGGTTGCTGCTCGGTCCAATCCAGACATCCCCGCGCAACTGGGCCTGATCCTGCCGAGAGCGTGGTGATGTCGAGCGCACGCAGAAGCTGATGGTCGAGCGTGAGCAGTTCGATGCTGTGCCGGTCGGCATCCATCGAGATGACGCCGTCGTCGAGCAGGTGCCGGGTCACGCCGACCGCCAACGAGCCGCCCAGGTGGCTGTAACAGGCGCGCGCGAACTGCAGCTTGCTGCCCGTTCGCGCCTGCGTCAACGACTCAACCGGCAGCAGCGGAGCGATGCACCCCAATGCCTCAACGGCGGCAGCGACATCGGCTGACGCGAGCACGTGCAACCGTCGACAGCCTTCGGCCCGCACGGTGATCAAGCCAGCGTCGGCCAGGTGGCTCAGGTGCGCCGACGCCGTCGACTGCGAGACCCCAGCGGCAGCAGCCAGCGCCGACGCCGCGTGTGCCTGGCCGTCCATCAATCTCAAGAGCATCGTCGCCCGAGCCGGCTCACCGATCACCTTCGCTACGGCAGCCAGGTCGTAGTCGCTCGCGTGCACGCTCCCAATCTACGACATAAATACTTCGCTGACCATCGAACTGTTTTGGGGATAGCCTTTCGCCATGGCGAACGAGACGAAGACCCGATGCCTCAGCGCGGCAGACTTCGCGGTGCCGGTTGATGATCGCTATTTCGAGGACTACGTCCCCGGCTCGGTCTACGAGTACGGACACATCACGATCACGGCCGATGAGATCGTCGCTTTCGCGCGCCAGTACGATCCCCAGTCGTTTCATACCGACCCGGAACAAGCGTCGAGTGGGCCCTTCGGTGGGCTGATCGCCAGCGGTTGGCACACGGCGGCAGTGTGCATGCGACTGTTCGTGGATCATTACCTGTCCCACGTCGCCTCCATGGCCTCGCCCGGAATAGACAAGTTACGATGGCCGCGCCCGGTCAGGCCCGGGGACGAACTGTGGTTCCGAGCCACGATTGACGCGGCACGGGTGTCGAATTCGAAGCCCGACCGAGGTCTGGTCCACACCACCGCCGAACTGCTCAACTCAGATGGCGATCTAGTGATGTCGCTCAAGGCCATGAACTTCCTCCGGCGGCGGCTTGCCGACGTCTGATCCCACCGAGTTCTCCCTACCGGTCAAGCTGCCCTCGCAACCATTGGTCATCGTTCCCGGCATGGATGACTCACCTCCTGGGCATTGGCAGTCGCTGTGGCAGGCGGGAACGCCCGGCGAATCGTGCCACGTTCGTTCGGCCAGGGACTGTCAACTTAACGGCTCTG
>NZ_CAAAFS010000127.1:0-31152 GCF_900634755.1 Protofrankia symbiont of Coriaria myrtifolia | reverse complement strand
CACGAAAGTGGGAACCCTCCAAGCACGCGTCGCGAAGTGGACCTGCCGAGCAGGCCACCTGGAGCGAACGCGACCACTCAAGCTCAGCCAGCACACCTTCACCGACCACACCAGCAGAGTCTGGACGGTGGTGTTCTCCCCCGACGGCACCCTGCTCGCCAGCGCCAGCAGCGACAACACGGTACGGATCTGGGAAACAGCCACCGGGCAACCCGTCACAACTTTGGTCACGCTACCGGCTGGCGGATGGGCCATACTCCGCCCAGATGGTTCGTACACCGTCTCCGGCGACGCTGGAGACAGTTTCTGGTGGGCGGTCAAACTGTGCCGCTTCGCCCCCGGCGAGCTCGGCCCTTACCCTTATGTCCCCACAATCCGCGCCATCCCACCGCCCTCGACTGCTCCGCAACAGCCCTCACCAAGAATATCCGAATTCCCAACGTCCAAGAATGCGGTGATCTGATCTGATCACCACCAGAGCCCGGACGGCCTGGGGTGAGATCCCCCGGGCTACCCAACACCCCGACCCAGCCCATCCGCGGTCAGGTAATTCGCTCCTCAGAGAACTCGGACAGGAGGGGTCAGACGGCTACAGAAACCTGTTCGACGAGCTTCAGGCGGCGGCTGACGGCTTCCAGGAGACCTTTGACCATAACCACATCGGAGCCGGAGGCAAGGTTCTCACTCATAACGATGCCGTCGTCAGCCGCGAAGGCAACGGTGACTTTCCGTCCGTCGCGCAGTTTTTGTAGCGCGGTTGACAATTCATTACCTGATGCGGTTTCGATCTCTATACGCTCGTGTTCGGTAAGTGGCGTGTAGACCCAGAACCCGATGTCTTCCAGATCGAGGATGCTCTGGTAAAGAAAGTGATGCCAGTCCTGAGAGAAAAGACCGAGGAGGGGGATATCATAGAAGTTGAGAACAGGGCCGTCGACCGTACTGGCTGTTGGATGCCACGGGTTGGCCCGCTCTTCAAGGGTGACAAGGTCGCTCACGTCGGGTCCTCCCATTCCGGCTCGTCGAAGCAGGCATCGAATGCCCGGCTGACATCCTCCGTCCAGTCGCCGTGGCGTCCTACCAGGGCATGATCCGGGTTCATGGGACTGGGAGCATGACGAACGTAGAAGCCCGCTGCTTCCAGTCTGCCTACTACGGTACGACGTACACCGTCGCCGCGCCTGTGGTTCAGGCCGATTGTAGTGGCTGCCTGTTTCGGCGTGACGTCTCCGATGATGACGGACACCGCCTGCTCCCGTCCCCATCGTGGCCTGCGGCGGAAAGCTGGCCCGCCGAGCGGCTTGTACCGGTTGCCGTACTGGGACAGGATCTCATGATCTCCCAGGTCACGGATAGGCAGACTCACGGAACGCAGCGTACCGGATCGTCCGAGACACAGCCGCATTGGGCCCTCTGCGTCGTTATGCCGTCAGATCTTTTGGCCGCTCCGGCCAGCCACAACACTCATAGCGGATTGGTCCCCAAGGGGACAGACACGGCAGTGACCGCATCCTCGGGAAGCAGCCAAACACATAGGCTTCGTCGTTCTCTCTACCTTATTACTCGATTACTCGACCCCCCCGGCCGGGCGAAGCCCGGCACCGGGGGTCCGGGGGTCGCCTCCCGGGTAGACATCGCGGCCACCGGCGAAGCTGACCGTAGGTCAGCGAGCACGGAAAGTTAGCCCGTGGAGCTGAGGGGATTCGAACCCCTGACCCTCACACTGCCAGTGTGATGCGCTACCAGACTGCGCCACAGCCCCAGATGTGTTACTGCCGCCCTGCCCTGCTGCCTGTCTCCCTGTCGTTCCCCCGTACCGCTTGCCTGCTTCGCACACCTTACAGGCTCTGCCGAGTTCCCGTTCAGAAGGTACTCGGCGAGTGTACCGGTTCGATGTCGGGGGCGGCCGAGGCGCCAAGCGTGGGCGGGGCGGCCCGCGCGAGTGGCCCTGCCGACGCCGCCCGCGGGGCGTCCGTCCGAGGAACGGCGCGGGTGGCGGCGAGCGGGCCACTGTTGTGCTCGAGCAGCCGGAACCGCCCGTTGGAGCGGCGCAGCAGCGACCAGCGGCAGTTCCCCAACGGGCCGAAGTGCCACCACGTCGACGGCGGTACGTCGAGCAGCCGGCCGATGAGGGCCCGGGCGGTGCCGCCGTGGAGCACCAGCACGGCCAGTCCGTCGTCGCCGGGCAGCCCGCTGGCGACGAGATCCTCCACGACGCCGATCGCCCGGGCGCCGACCTCCTCGTAGGTTTCACCGCCGCCGCGGCGGACGTCCTCGCCGCGGTGCCAGGCCGCCGCCTCCGCGGGGAAGCGCTCCGCGGCCTGCCGCGCGGTCAGGCCCGACCACTCCCCCAGTGAGATCTCGCGCAGCCGGGGGTCCGCCTGGACGGTCAGGCCCAGTTCGGCTGCGGTCGTCCGGCAGCGCAGCAGATCCGAGGAGACCACGACGTCCGGCGCGAGCGCGCGGATCGCCGGTGCCACCAGCCGGGCCTGGGCCCGACCGGTGGCGTCCAGCGGCGGGTCAGCATGCCCCTGGAACCTGCCCAGCTCGTTCCATGCGGTGCGGCCGTGGCGCCACAGCAGGATCCTCACCGGCGGCCCGCGCCGGGGGCCACCGCTTCCGCTTCCACCCGACGGGCGATGTCACGGTCGGTGAAGGTGATCCGTGGGCAGTCCTTCCACAGCCGCTCCAGGTCGTAGTACGTCCGCTCCTCGCCGTGCTGCACGTGTACCACGATGTCAGCGAAGTCGAGCAGCACCCAGCGCCCCTCGCGTTCACCCTCCCGGCGGACCGGCTTGGCGCCAAAGCCGCGCAGACGCTCCTCGATCCCGTCAACGACTGCCTTGACCTGCCGTTCGTTGTCCGCGGACGCGACGACGAAGCAGTCCGTGATGGCCAGCCGTTCGCTGACGTCGAGCACGACGATGTCACGGGCGAGCTTGTCCGCCGCGGCCTGCGCCGCTTCGAGGGCGAGCTCGACGGCTCGCGGGGATGCGGTCACGAATACACCTCTCCGGGTTCGGTGGGTCGTCGGGCTCCGGTGGATCGTCAGACCCTGGTGGATCATCGGTCGCGACCATCACCCGCGCTGGTACGGCTGGCACGTCCTTCGTCGACCGACTGTGGGCGTGTGCCAAACCAGCTTGTGTACTGCCTGTCCAGCCTGACACACGCAACACTTTCACGAGCCTGGATCTGCCCTGCGTCGGCTCAGCGGGCCCGCCGGCCTGATCGGCCCGGTTCCCGCGGGCGCCGCACCGCCGGCACCGCTGCCGCCGGCGTCACCGCCACTTCCGGTACCGGCGGCACCGGCTCGCGGACCCGCCGGATACACCAGACCCGGCGAGCCGGCCGGGCCGGTCGGAACAACCAGGCCGGTCGGGGCGGCCTGGCCGCGGGGCTGGTACAGGCCGCTCTTGGCGATGAAACGCACCACCCCGTCCGGGGTGAGATACCAGATCGGCGCCCCGCGGCTGACCCGGGCCCTGATGTCGGACGACGAGATCGCCAGCGCTGGCACCTCCAGCAGGCTGACGGCGTCCACCGGCAGGCTCGCGTCGAGCTCGAGCTGGTAGCCGGGCCGGGTGACGCCCACGAAGTGGGCCAGCCCGAACAGCTCTTGGACGTCCCGCCAGCTGAGGATCTGCGCCAGCGCGTCCGCGCCGGTGATGAAGAACAGCATGGCGTCGCTGCGCTGGCGGCGCAGGTCCCGCAGCGTGTCGATGGTGTAGGTCGGGCCGCTGCGGTCGACGTCGATCCGACTCACCGTGAAGCGAGGATTACCCGCCGTCGCGAGAAAGGTCATGAGGTATCTGGCCTCGGCCGGTGACACCTCCCGGTCGGCCTTCTGCCACGGCTGCCCGCTGGGGACGAAGACCACCTCGTCCAGGTCGAACAGGGCGGCGACCTCGCTGGCGGCCACCAGGTGGCCGTTGTGCACCGGGTCGAAGGTCCCGCCCATCACGCCGAGCCTCACGAACGGACAGTAACCGGAGCACGGCGCGGTTTCGACATCTCACCGGATGTATCACATCTGGCGGCGCCCGGCACACCCGCTGTCACGCACTGGACCTGACGAGCGAGGAAAGCGAGGAAACCACGCACGGGGACGACACGCGTGGGAGGCGCGTGGGAAAACCGGGGATCGGCGGGAAAAGCGGGACCGCGGGAAGTTCGACAACCGCCGGGGAAGCGGCCGTAACCATGCCGCCGTCGGCCCGCTAGGCTGGAAGTGCCGCAACCATTCCGGGCTGGCCGTGACCGGCGCCCGCGCCTGCCACTTCTGCTGCCCGAGGGGGCCCGCCTGATGCCGCCCAGTCCGCTCGCGGGCCGGCCCGCGCCACCCGACACCCTCATCGACGTGGACGCGCTGCTGGCCGCCTACCACGACGAGCATCCCGACCCCGCCGAGGCCTCCCAGCGGGTCGCGTTCGGGACGTCCGGGCACCGCGGATCGTCACTGCGACGCTCCTTCAACGCCGACCACATCGTCGCGGTCACGCAGGCGATCTGCGAGCACCGGGCCGCGCACGGGGTGGACGGGCCGCTGTTCCTCGGCATCGACACGCACGCCCTGTCCGCGCCAGCCCGCGACAGCGCACTGACGGTGCTGGCCGCGCACGGGGTGGACGTGCGCGTCGCCCCCGGCGACGAGGCCACCCCCACCCCGGTGATCTCCCACGCGATCCTCACGCACAACACCGGCCGCGGCGCCGTCGGCCAGACCACCGCCCGCCCGGGCGGGATCGCGGACGGGATCGTCGTCACGCCGTCGCACAATCCCCCGGCGGACGGCGGGTTCAAGTACAACCCGCCGAACGGTGGGCCGGCCGACACGACCATCACCTCCTGGATCCAGGACCGCGCGAACGCCCTGCTCGCCGACGGGCTGCGCGGCGTCCAACAGGTCTCCCTCGAGCGGGCCCGGGCCGCGGCCACCGTGCACGACTACGTGTCGGCCTACGTCGACGACCTGCCGTCCGTGATCGACCTCGACGCCATCCGCGGCGCGGGGGTGCGCATCGGTGTCGACCCGCTGGGCGGGGCGAGCCTGGTCTACTGGCAGGCCATCGCCGAGCGTTACAAACTCGACCTGAACGTGGTCAACGCCACCATCGACCCGCGGTTCGGCTTCATGACCGTCGACTGGGACGGCAGGATCCGGATGGATCCGTCGTCACCGTACGCGATGGCCTCCCTGCTGCGGCTGAAGGACTCCTTCGACGTGGCGCTGGCCAACGACGCCGACGCCGACCGGCACGGCGTCGTGACCCCGGCGGCCGGCCTGCTCAACCCCAACCACTACCTGTCGGCAGCCATCTCCTACCTGTTCGCGCACCGCGCCGACTGGCCGGGCGCGGCTGCGGTCGGCAAGACCCTGGTCAGCTCCAGCATGATCGACCGGGTGGCGGCCGGGCTCGGGCGCGGCCTCGTCGAGGTCCCGGTCGGCTTCAAGTGGTTCGTGGACGGGCTGGTCGACGGCTCGCTCGGCTTCGGTGGGGAGGAGAGCGCCGGGGCGTCGTTCCTGCGCCGCGACGGCCGGGTCTGGACCACCGACAAGGACGGCCTGATCCCCTGCCTGCTCGCCGCGGAGATCACCGCCGTCACCGGGCGGGACCCGGGGCGGCTGTACGAGGAGCTGACCGGCCAGTTCGGCGCGCCCGCCTATCGCCGGGTCGACGCGGCGGCTTCCCCCGCGCAGAAGAAGATCCTGACCTCCCTCACCCCGGCGGACCTCGACGCCAGCACGCTCGCCGGCGAGCCGGTGCGGGCCGCGCTCTCGCACGCTCCGGGCAACGGGGCGGCGATCGGCGGGGTGAAGGTCGTCACCGAGAACGCCTGGTTCGCAGCCCGGCCGTCCGGCACCGAGGACGTCTACAAGATCTACGCGGAGAGTTTCCGCGGCCCCGAGCATCTTCAGACGGTCCTCGCCGAGGCCCAGGCGGTCGTGGACGCCGCGCTGCGTCGCTGAGGTTCTCCCCCCGCGGCATCGCGGCGTCGCCGAGGCCCCCGGCGTGGCGCCCCCCGTGTCGCCACGCCAGGGGCGGGTCCCGGGGCGTCTCTCCCGCCCCGGGACCCGCCCCTGGCGTCCCCCGTGTTGTCGCGCCGTGCCACGCGGCGGCGCCACGCCGCCAGTTGCCCCTGTATTCCCGGCCCCTGTTTGTTGGCGCCGCTTGGCGACGCTGCGGAGCCACAGGTTCCGGCTTCTTTCTGTCTCCTGGTGTGACGTCCTCGGTGTGACGTCGGTTGTCCTGCGACAGTTGGCCTTCGGTGTCGTGGCCTACGGTGTCGGCGCGCCCGGGGCGGTGGGCGTCCGGGTGCGGTTGCGGATCCTCCGCAGGAGGCGGTAGCCGCCGAAACCGGCCCCGGCCAGCAGCGCGATCAGGACGATCGGCCCGATCAGACCGACGATCACGGCTACCCCACCGGTGAAACGGTCCCAGGACAGTCGCAGCGCCCCGGCCAGCCCCTCGTCGTCATTCGGGTCCGGCCTGGTCGTGGGCGTTCCCTGCTCGCTGATCCGTACCGTGAGGGTTGCCAGGTCGCTGGCGTCGGCCAGCACCTGGCGCTGCCCCTCGAGCTGTTCGATCCGCCCCTGCACGTCGTCGATCCGCTGCTGGACGGAGAGGATCTCCCCGATCGAGCCAGCCTTGCCCAGCAGGGCCAGGTAGGTGTCGCGCGAGTTGCTCAGCGCCTTCAGCCGAGCCTCAAGATCCACATATTCACCGGTGACATCCTGTGAGGAGACGGTTGACGCCCGGACCTCGCCGGTCTTCCCCACCTGGCCGCGCAGGTCGTCGAACGACCTGGTCGGCACCCGCAGGGAGACGGTCGCGCGCTGCTGGTCGTCGTCAGAGGTGGCCGAGGTCCCGCTGCTGTCCAGCGAGGCGAGATAGCCGCCCAGCCCCTGCGCCGCCGTCGAGGCGGCGGCGACCGCCGCGTCGACGCCGCCTGGCCTCACCTGTAGTGACATCGAGCCGGTCCGGACGATCCGTGGCTCGGCTCCGGCCGGCCGGGCCGGATCGGCCGCCCGCGCCGTCGGCACGGAGCCAGTGGCGATGCCGGAGCCGGCGCCGGACTCGGCCGCGCGTACGTCGCCGGCCAGGGGAGCGGACGGCGCCGCCGGCTCCCCCGGAGCCACCATCCGCGAATCGCCCGGAGCCTGCCCGTCACCGCCCACGGCGGACGACCCCGGCTGTGACGCCGGCATGTCAATGGCCGGCAGCGGGACATTCGACGATGATCCGGACGTATCCGACCAACTGCCGATCGCGACAACAGCGCCGACAACGGCAACAACCCCGACAACAACCGCCACGCCGATCAGACGCCACCTGAAAGGGCCGCGTGTGACCGCGACCCTCGCGCCTGCCAGCGCTCCCGTGACTGCCGCGCCTCCGCCAGCGCCTCCGCCAGCCGCTGTGGTTTCTCTGGCTGCCGTGCCTCTCGTGGCCGTCGCGGCACCATCACGCCGGTCCGCAGCAGCCGCCGACGCCGAGGCCGGTGGCTCCGCCACCGCCGTCGATGTCCCTCCTGGCGGTGGCGCCACCGTCGCGGGCGCCGCCGGGGCGCTGTCGGGATCCCGGACGTTCGGACCTGTTCTGACCATCCCGGTGGCCACCCTTCCGTCAGGTGTCAGCTCTCGCGCTGCCAGCTCCTGGAAGGTTGGACGCCCGCTCGGCCGTTTCGGTTCACCCCGGTTTTCCGGTCACGTCGTGAAACGTCCGCCAGGGCGGAGACGATCGGCTCAGGAGGGCAGGAGGCGTTCGATGAAGGACTGGAGCTGCTCGACGTTGCGGCACTCGACCATCTCGTCGACCAGGTCGGCGTAGGCGCGGGTGGCCGAGTCGCCCGAACCCCAGTAGGTACGCGGTTCGGGGTTGAGCCAGTAGGCGTGCCGGGCCTGCGCGCACAGCTTCCCGAACACCGGCGCGGCGGTCGCGCGGTAGTTGTTGCGGGCGTCCCCGAGCACGAGCAGGGAGGTCTTCGGGCCGACCGCGTCCGGATACCGGTCGGCGAACACCTCGAAGGCGTGCCCGTAGTCGCTGTGCCCGTCGAACCACACCAGATCGGCTCCGTTGGCTATCCGCGCCATCATGTCGCCGAGGTCGGCGCCCCGCAGGAAACGGGTGATCTCGTCGGTGGTGTCGATGAACGCGAACGCCCGGACCCGGGCGAACTGCTCCCGCAGCGCATGCGTCAGCAACAGCGTGAAGTACGCGAAGGACGCCACCGACCCGGAGACGTCGCACAGCACGACGAGCTCGGGCTTGTGCGGCTTGTGCGGCCGGTGGTGGGTCTCCATCGGCACCCCGCCGGTGGCCAGCGAGGAGCGCACCGTGCGGCGGAAGTCGAGCCGGCCGGAGCGTCCGAGGCGGCGACGCGCGGTCAGCCTGGTCGCGAGCCTGCGGGCGAGCGGGTGGACCAGGCGGCGCAGCTCCGCCAGGTCCCGCTGGGAGGCGCGCAGAAAGTCGACCTGCTCGGCCAGGGGCTTGACCGCGGTCCGTGCGACCGCGTCGGCCCCGCGTTCCTCGGCGAGCCGGCGGCGCACCTCGGTGGCGACCATCTCCTCGAAGGTGCGGATGCGTTCCATGATTGTCTGCCGGGCGACCCGTTCCGCGAGGCCGCCGGCCTCCTGCTCGCCGAGCATCGCGCTCAGCAGGTTCGCGACGAGAGTGTCCGGGGACAACGCCCGCAGGGCCCGGTAGGCGAACCAGGAGCGCCGGCCGGGCGCACCCGGCGCCGACCCGAACCTGGTCACGGCCTCGCGGGCGAGGCGACGCAGTTCCTCGTCGTCCCCGCGCAGCAGGACGTCCAGCAGTTCCCCGCGCAGGGCCTGGCGCAACAGCTCAAGATCATGATTGTTGTCGGCGGCACCGCCCGGTTGGGGCGGATCGGTTGCCGTCCCCGGCACGCCGTCCTCGCCAGCCGGGAAAGCATCGACGGACAGCCCGTCGCCGATCACCGGCGGGAAGTAGAGATCGAACAGCGTGTCGAAGGTCACCCGGTTGGTCGGACGTTTGCACATCGTCGCCGCGAACCCGGCGCGCAGCGCCTCCCTGTCGAGTGGCCCGACGGCCGTGAGCGCGCGGACAGCGTCCACGGTCTCGGCACTGCTCACCGCCATCCCCGCCTGTCGCAGCGCGGCGGTGAACACCACCGTACGGTCCAGCAGACTCATCCCGGACATCCCATCGCGTCACGCCGTGCTATGAAATAACACTCTGTGTTATTTCAATCCAGATCAGACATGATCAGTTCGAGCTGAGTTTGAGCTGGCCAATGGCTCGCGTCTGATCACTTACGTGTTTGAGAACGACACCCAGGGTGGACGCCACGGCCTCCTCGTCGAAGGTGTCGATCCCCAGCGCCAGGACCGTCCGCGCCCAGTCGATCGTCTCGGCGATCGACGGAACCTTCTTCAGCTCCATCGCGCGCAGCGCCCGGATGGTGCCGACGATCGCCTCGGCCAGTTGCTCGGGCAGCTCCGGCACACAGGCGAGGACGATCTCCTTCTCCCGCGCCGGGGACGGGTAGCCCAGGTGCAGGTACAGGCAGCGACGCTTGAGCGCCTCGGACAGCTCCCGGGTCGCGTTGCTGGTCAGCACCACGAACGGACGCTGGCGGGCGACGATCGTACCCAGCTCGGGGATGGTCACCTGAAAGTCGGAGAGCACCTCCAGCAGCAGGCCCTCGACCTCGACGTCGGCCTTGTCGGTCTCGTCGATGAGCAGCACGGTCGGGTCGGTGCGCCGGATCGCGGTCAGCAACGGCCGGGACAGCAGGAACTCGTCACTGAAGATGTCGTCATGGGTTTCGTCCCACGCCTCGTCGCGACCGGCCTGGATACGCAGAAGCTGCTTTTTGTAGTTCCACTCGTACAGCGCCCGGGCCTCGTCCAGCCCCTCATAGCACTGCAGACGGATCAGTTCGGCGCCGGTCGCGGACGCGAGGGCCTTGGCGAGCTCGGTCTTGCCCACGCCGGCCGGCCCTTCGACAAGCAGCGGCTTGCGGAGCCGGTCCGCAAGGAAAACCGTCGTCGCTATGGCATGATCCGCCAGGTAGCCGGCCGCTCGCAGCCGGTCATGAACATCCGCCACATCGGCGAAAGCGTGCTGCTGTAGCGGCATATACACCTCTTGTGTGATTCAGCCCCTCGTCCATAGTGCCAGCGATGGGCTGCCCGACGCGACCGCACAGCCTTTGCGTGCCACCGCGCGCGTCCAGGTCCACACTCTCATGAGCGGGGAGGGCCCGAAAACCGAAAAACCCGGCGATCCGGTGGCGGCGGCTTCCCAGGACCGGTGGATCCGGAGGATCCACCGGGAACCTCGACGCGGAGGAAGCACGGAAGAAACGTCGTCGCACCGGCTTCGGCCCACAGGCCCGCGGGGCAACACGTAGGGGGAGGCAGAACCATGAACGTCGCTTTTCTCGGCATGGGACGGATGGGACGGGAGATGGCCCGCCACGTCATCGAGGCCGGCCACCAACTGACGATCTGGAACCGGACACCGGGCCGGGCCCGGGAGCTGGTGGCCGCGGGCGCGCGCGAGGCCGCCTCCGTACGGGACGCGGTGGCCGGCGCCGACGCGGTCGTGCTGATGCTCTTCGACGACGCCTCCGCCCGTCAGGTGCTCGGCGACGTGGTCGCCGGCGCGCCCGCACGCACCCTCGTGATCAATACGACGACGATCGCGCCCGCGACCGGACGGGATCTCGGGCGGGTGGCCGCCACGGCCGGGCTGCGCTACGTGGAGGCACCCGTGGTCGGGACGATCGGACCGGCTCGGGACGCCACCCTGCGCGTGCTGGTCGGCGCGAGCGAACAGGACGCGGCCGCCGCCGAGGAACTGCTGTCCCGGTTCGGCACCACCCGGCACGTCGGCGGTGTCGGCGCCGCCACGGCGTTGAAGGCCGTCGTGAACCTGGGCCTGGCGCTGGCCACCGGAGCACTCGGCGAGGCGCTGCGGCTCGGATCGGACCTGGGTGTCGACCGTGACCTGCTGCGCTCCGAACTCGCCGGCGGCGCGCTGGGGTTCATCCTGAACTACAAGCAGTCGATGCTCGCCGACAACGACTTCCAGCCCGCCACGTTCACCCTCGACGGTCTGATCAAGGATCTGCGGATCGCCACCGGCTCGGCCCGCCGACCGCTGCCGATGGCCACGACCACCCTGGCGCTGGCCACGGAGGCCTCCGACGCGGGGCACGGCAAGGAGGACTTCGCCAGCCTCGCCGCCTACTACACCGCGACCTGACCTCCACCCCGGCCTGGCCGCCAGCGCGGCCTGATCTCCAACCCGGCCTGATCTCCAACCCGGCATGGCCGCCAGCGCGGCCTGACCAGCACGTGGACGGCCGCCGGCCGGCGTGGGGAGGTCAGGTACGGCCGGCGATCAGCAGCGGGATGTCGTGGACGTAGTCGGCGACCTTGGTGCCGGCGAGGTACGCGACACGGGCGGTCCCGTTCGGGCTGAAGGCCGTCACCTGCGTGCCGTGCGAAACGGTCACCGACCCGTCGGGCTGCCGCTGTGGCCGCTCAAGCGTGACGCCAAGCTGCTCGGCGTAACCGGCGACCGTCTCGAACGGGCCGGTCAGCCCGACGAACGACGGGTCGAACTGGGCCAGCCAGCTGCCCAGGGCCGCCGGGGTGTCTCGCTGCGGGTCGGACGTGACGAACACCACGGACACCTGGGCGCGGTCCGCTGGCGGCAACGTGCTCAGCGCAGCGGCGATGTCCGCCATGGTGGTCGGGCAGATGTCCGGGCAGTGGGTGTACCCGAAGAACAGCAGGGTGAGCCGGCTGGCGGTGGCCGCCCGGAAGTCGTAGGGACGCCCGTCTGTGCCGGTCAGCCGGATGTCCGGCTTGCCCAGCGGCTGCTGTAAGGCCACCCCGCGCACACCCGCGGCACCCGGGAGATCGTCAAGGTGCACCAGCCCGTTGCCCCGCTGGCCGGATGTTCCCGAGGAACCGCAGCCGGTGACCAGCACGGCGAGCAGGATGCCGGCGAGGAACGCGGCCGCGAGCGTCCGGGACCGCAGTGCCCGGAGCCGTCGTGTCCGGGATCGCCGTGTCCGGGATCGGAACCGGTGGGAGTTCACCCGTCAACAATGCACCCACCTGCGACGCGAGCGTCGCACCCACCGGGCAGCACGGTTCACCCACGCCGGCCGACGGGCGGCTGGTCAGCCGGCGGCGCGGGCGGCCAGGCTCAGTGCGTAGTCGAGCCACCACTGGCCGGCGCCGGGCCCGCCGTTGCACGTCCCGTCCGACTCCCCAGGGACTTTGATCCACAAATACGCGTCGACGATCGGATCACCTGTGTTACCGGTCGGCGCGGCGCCCAGCGCCCGGCCCGGCGGATTGCACCAGACGTTGCCGGGGGCCGGGCCGAGCCCGTTGCGGCTGGTGTCGATGACAGCGTGGGCGGTGCCACCCAGCGCCGCGGACACCGCGGCGGCATAGGCACGCTCGTCCGCCGTCTCGTCGAAGTTCGAGACGTTCAGGGCGAAGCCGCGGGCCCGGTCGACGCCGGCGGCGCGCAGCCTCGCGGCGGTGTCGGCGGCGCTGTGCCAGGTGGCGTTCCCGGCATCGAGATAGACGGCCACGCCAGCGCGGGCCAGCACGTCCACCGCGTTGCTCAGCAGCGAGTACCGGGTCTGGCGGTCGGCCGCGGACAGGCAGTCGGTCTGGGCGATCGCGTCGGGTTCGAGGATGACCGCGGCCGAGCCCCGGCCGATACCGGCGGCGAAAGCGGCGATCCACGCCCGGTAGGAATCCGGGCTACCGGCTCCGCCAGCGGAGTAGCTGCCGCAGTCACGATTGGGGATCGCGTAGGCGACTAGTACCGGCAGCGCACCGGCCGCCCGGATCTCGTTCACGCGCCCGGCGACCCTGGTCCGCACGGCGTCCGGGTTCGCGGTGTCACCGCCGAACCAGTCGGCGTGCGAGGTGTTCGCTATCCGGCTCAGCGCGGCGGCGTCCGCGGGCACGCTGTTACGCAGCCGGGCGACCGCGGCCACGGCCTCGCTGTCGGGATCGACGTAGAACCTGCTCCCGGCGAACGGATTGCCGCTGGCCGTTGCCGGCGCCGCTGGCGGCTGTGCCGGCAGCGGCCGCGCGGCGGGGGCCCCGGCGTGCCCGGCGGGATGTGTGGGTTGCGCCACTGGCGCGGCAGGGGTCTGTGCCGGCGCCGGGGCCAACGAGCCGAGAAGCGAGGCAACAGCGGTCAGCGGCCCGGCGGCCACCGTACCGACCGGGCGCGGGATCACCACGTCCACCGAGGACGAGGCCGGAGAGGTCTCGGGGAACACCACCCGTACACAACCGAAACCCGCGAATACGGCGGCGGCGACGACCGGCACCAACCATATCCATCGCGGCCGGCGGGATTTCGGACGATGCGCATGGCGGGCGGTCCGGCGCCCGGGCCTTCCATGCACCTCTGTCGACACACGACCTCCGAACGGGCGGTTGGATGCGCTGGCTTTCTTGCTCACCCCCTGTCCGTACCGGCAGTTTAGCAGCGGCCGCACCGACGGCGCGGAAAGCCGACACAGGCCAGCGCCCGCCGTCACGCTTACGCCGGAACCATGCCGGCAGCATGTCGACACGATGCCAGCAGCATGCCGGCAGGATGACGACAACGACCACCGACGACTACCTCCGGTTGCCGGAAAAACAATCGACGTTGTTTTTTCATTGTGATTCTGCAGACGTGGCGGACGGGAGAATCCCGCCGGCGGCGGGCGTATGCCCGAGGCGCGGCCCGGCCGCCACCCACCCGAGCGGGGCGAACCGGTATGCGGGCCCGGCATGAAGGCCCGGCATGAAGGCGTTGTTCTGTTTCGCGACGGCCGGGCACCGGGAGCGCTCCCGGCCGGGAACACAATCCGCTGAATCACGCCAGAACGGGCGGCCGGCACGCCGGAACCAATGCGCCCGGCCAGCGGCAGGCCGATTCCCCGGCGCCTCACGAAACGGCACGCGGCGCACGGTCACACCGATTTCGTCCATGAGCTGGCTCATCCCGGACCGTCCGCGCCGGCACCGGGAGTACCGCCGCGGACGGGTCCGGGAACAGCCGGGGTACGGCGGACCGCTGCCCCAGGGCAGCAAAGGTCCCGCTCAGGACGTGGCGTTACGGACGAGTTCGTCGGCCTGGGCCGGCCACCAGGTGCCGGCTGAAGGGTTGTTCCGGCCGCACTCCCCGTCGCTGACTCCTGGCACCTTGATCCAGAGGAAGGCGTCCGCGCGTGGGTTGCCGGTGTCGGCCGTCGGCGTGATGCCCAGCCCCCGCCCCGGCGGGTTGCACCAGGCGTCCTTCAGGCCGCCACTGGCCGGGCCGCGGCCGTTGCGTGAGGTGTCGACCACGAAATGGCTGCCGCCGGTCAGCGCCGAGATCATGTCGGCGCGGGCCACCTCGTCCTGGGTGTGGTAGTAGTTCGACACGTTGACGGCAAACCCGCGGGCCCGCTGTACGCCCGCCCGCTCCAGGCGGTCGGCGATGACCGGTGCGTCCGTCCAGCCGCAGTTGGCCCCGTCCAGGTACACGCTGGTGCCGGAAAGCCCACCGTAGACGTCGACGGCGTCGTTGAGCAGCTGGTAGCGCTCCTCCTGCTCGGCGTGCCCCAGGTGGTCCAGCTGCGCCAACGAGTCGGGCTCCAGGACGATGACGGCGTTGCGGTGGCCGATGCCCGCCGCGACCTTCCTGGTGAAGGCCCGGTAGGAGCCCGCGTCGGGTAGACCGCCGGCGGAGAAGCCCGCGCTGACGTCACGGTGCGGGATCGCGTAGACCATGAAGACAGCGGTGCTGCCGGTGCGTTCCGCCTCGGCCGCGCGTGCCGCCACCTGGGCCTGGACGCTGTCCCCCAGCCAGTCCCCGACCGGGTAGGCCAACGGTCTGGTCGCGATCGTCGCGGCGGCCGTCCCAGCCGCCGGGTTCTGGCGCGTCACCTGAGCCGGCTGGCTGTTGGGGTCGACGAGAAACGGTGCCCGGGGCATCGGGCCGCGCGGGCCTGGCCCCTCCACCGCGCCGTGGCCGGCGGGGTCCCCGGCGGGGCACTGCGGGCCGACCGCGGTCAGCGCGGAGGTCGTGGCCGGGGGCGGGTCCGGCCCGTCCGAGCCACCGCACGCGGACAGCACCGAGATGGCGCCGGCGACCGCGGTGACCCTGACCCGGGCAGCGCGCCGCGACCGGTCAGCTCCCGGCCCCCGCTCCCTCGTGACACAGCGGACCAACCTGGAGATCAATACAAGCCCTCCTCATCCAACATGAACCCAGGTGGCAACGGAGGGAACACCCTCGTCGTTGGTCACAAAAAGCATGTACCAGTCTGACGGAAGCAGGTTGGGGTTCTCGGGGACGTCCAGTGTGACGCTGCCTCCTGTCTGTTGGGTGATCGGCAGCGCCACGGAGCGTTGCTCGGTGTCGGTGACATGGGTGTAGGCACCCGGTCGGATCAGACGCACCTTCGACGCTGGCTGGGACGACTTCACGGTGATGGCGGCGCCCCGGGTGATCTCGGTCGGCGCCTCGGAGACCGCCGGGCGCTCGCCCTTGTAGAGGTAGGGCGGGGAGTACACCTCGACCCGGGTCTCGAAGAAGTTGTCGTCGCTCAACGGGTTGGAGCCGAAGACCGCCACCCGCCCGTCCGGCAGCAGTATGTACTCGGAGTGGTAGTCACGGCCGACGTGCGGATCGGCCGCCGGGGTGAAGCTGTTGGTGTCCGGATGGTAGATCTCGGCGGTCAGGGAGTCCTTGGCCCGGTAGCCGGCGGAGCCTCCGGAGACCAGCACCGTGTCGTCGGGCAGGACGACGGCCCCGGGATACCGTTTGGCCAGCGTCAGGTTCGGGCCGCTGACGTAGGCGGGCTCGGGCGCGGACAGGTCGACGATGGCGGTCCGGGCGCTCGCGGCCTGGGTGTCGCCGACGCCGCCGCCTGCGATGAACATCACCTTCTGGTCCTGGGCCGGCGCCAGCATGATCGTCCCGGCCGTCTCGTTGATCTCTGGTTCGGGCAGCCCGTTGACCGGCTGGAAGGAGTTGTCCGCGAGGTTCCACAGGCCGGGCTGGCGCTCGGAGACCTCCGCCGGGCCGTAACCGGCGTTGGCGCCGGAGAAGAACAACCGGCCGTCCGCGGCGAGCAGCAGGGACGGGTAGGTAGGGAAGATCTTCTTCAGGTAGTGGCTGTCCGTCCACGTCCTGGTGGCCGCCCTGAACAACTCGGTGTTGCCCTGGTCGATGTCGCCGTTCTCGTTGAGACCGGAGACCGACACCACCGTGCCGTCAGCCAGGGTCACCAGGGTCGGATACCAGCGCGCGTGGATCAGGTCAGCGGTCTTCTCGTACCGCTCGGTGTCCGGGTTGAAGATGTAGGAGTCCTTCAGGCCCTGGTACTCGTGCTTCTTGCCGTCGGGCGAGTCCTGTGCCAGGACCTCGTACTTCTTCGTCCCCCCGGCGATCAGCAGGTTGCCGTTGGGGAGGAAGGCGTGCCCCGCGCAGAAGACGTCCCATGGTGTGTAGACGTCGGTGAAGGTGTTCGCGACCGGGTCCCACAGCGCGGTGGTGAACTTCCCCGCGTCGAAATTGGCCTGGTCGTTGCCGGAACCGGCCATGAGCAGGACCTTGCCGGTACGCAGCAGAGCCGCGTGAATGGACCGGGTGCCGTTGTCGGCGACGATGTCCCAACGCCCGTGGGTACGCATGTAGTCCGGCTGGTTGGACTGCCATTCGGCGTACTGCTCACTGGCCCACGACACGGCGAACGGGCCGTTCCCAACAAGAATCAGAACAAGCAGAATACTGAACTGAACCAGCCGCCGTCGGCGTACCCGGCGTTTCTGGGTGGATACCATCATGTCAGTTCCTCGAGCAGTCCGTCACCGGAAACACGGCGACGGCGTGGCGTGAGTTTCATAGTGGCCTCCTCCGTGTAGGTGCCCGGTTCCGGGCGCCCACGGGCAGGACCTCCCGCCGCCGACTGTTCGGCCGAGGCCGCCACCGCGACCACGGACCGCCCCCCGCGCCCGGCACCGTCCTGGGTGCGGCGGGTTGGCTTCCCCGGCTTCGCGGGCTTCCCCGATCCGGATCCGTGCGTGGGTCGGATCAGTTTCTGCGTGGTCTCCTCGGAGTAGCCGATCGGCTGGAGCGAGGACAGCACCGCCGGCAGGATGATCGTCTGGGTGGCCTCTTCGCGGTATCCGCCGGGCGCGGAGGCCGACAGCGCCGGCACGACCGTCGTCTGGGTGACCTCCTCGCGCCGCCCGCCGGACGCGGGCGCCGACAGCGTGGCCGGCCGCTTGAGCACCTTCGTGACTTCCTCGACATACCCCGAGGAGGAGGCGGCCGGCGCGACGACCGCGGGCACGGGCTTCTCCGGAGTCGTTTTTTTCGGTCTTCCCGGCGCCACTTTTTCCGGCGCTGATTTTCCTGGCGCCGTGGACGATGCTTTTTCCGCCGTGGCGATGACCACCGTGGTCTCGGGCACCGCTGTTCTGGTTGCCGCGGAGGCGCTCACCGGGGCTTCGGATGCCGTCGCCTGATGGGGTACGCCCGACTGCTCGGACGCCACCGCCGGCAGCAGGCCGGGCTCGCCGACGGAACGCAGCCGGCCGGCGATCAGGGACCCCCACCACATGAAGATGGGGAGCAGGCAGATGATCAGCGACAACGCCGCCCAGACCATGTTCGCCGGATACACATGGCCGAAACCGACCGCGGCGGCGACGGAGAGCCCGGATATCGTCGCCCAGAAGATGTGTTTACGGAAGGTCAGCAGCCGGTCGGGGCTGGCGCTCTGCCCCTTGGGCGTGACCACGAAACCGAGCGGACGCCGCAACAGCGCGCCGACGAAGGCGGTCGAGTAGAACGGCGTGCACAGCATGGAGACGAAGATTCCGGAGATGCCGGCGGTGCCCTTCTCCTCATGCGGGCTGATGTTGAACCGTCGCAGCCAGATGTAGAGCAGGAGCCTGGTCACGGCCACGTCGATGTAGAGCGCCATCCAGGACGATATCTGCACGGTCACCCCGGTCGACCCCAGGGCCATGTAGCTGACCGTGAGCATCATTCCCATCAGCCAGGTGAGGGCGACGGTCGGATAGTGCAACATCAGGGTGGAGTAGTGCAGGCGGTGTCCCCACGGCAGCTTCCGCAGCCGGCGTACCGACTCGGTGACCATGACCTCGTTGGAACCACGAGCCCACCGCAACTGCTGACTGAAGAAGTCGGTCCAGGTAGCCGGCCCCTCGCCAACCGCTACAACGTCCGGCGTGTACACCGACTTCCAGTGCCGTCCGGAGGTAGGCTGATGCTCTCCGTGTACAGCAAAAGAGGTGGCCAGATCCTCGGTGATCGAATCCTGGAACCCGCCGATCTGTCGCCATGCCGACACCCGATAGGCGTGGTTCGTGCCGACGAACATCCCGCAGTCGAACCGGTTCGCGGCCCGCTGGATGACCGAGTGGAACATGTAGTTCTGCGCTTCCGCGCCCCGGGTCAGGAAGCTGTGGAAGTTCCCGTAGACCTGCGGCCCCACGACAAAGGCGACATCGGGGTCGCGAAAGTAGCCGAGCATGCGCGAGGCGAAGTTCGGCAGCGGAATGTGGTCGGGGTCGACCGACAGCACGACGTCATAGGAGGCGCCGTGGGCGTCCAGCCAGGAGTTGTGGTTGCCATGCTTCGTCTTGGCCCGGAACCTCCCTTTCGGCTGGTTCCACCTTTCGACCCCTTTGCGGCTGAAATGGTTGACCCCGAGGTCCTTGCACATCTGGCGGACCGTCGGGTCGTTCCCCTCGTCGAGCAGCCAGATGTCGATGGGTGTGCCGTAACGGATCTGCCGGGCCGCGATCAGGGTGTCGCGTACGACGTCCAGCGGCTCCTTCGACGGGACGATGGTGGTCGTGAACGCGATCCGCAGGCCTGCCGGCGGCCGGACCGGCACCGGGTTGCGCATGATGTAGGCGGCCCAGCAAAGAGTGACCGAATTAAGTAACCGGATGCCCTCGGAGACGACGATCGTCCAGAACATGACCAGGTTGCCGATGCGCACCGGCGTCGGCAGGTACCTGCTCTTGGGGAAGTGGCCCGGCTGGATCAGCCAGACGAAGAACAGCGACGACAACCCGACGGTGGCTATCAACAGCGGCAGCACCATCCAGAGCTCCCGCCCTACCATCACCTTACGGTAGGCAACGCGATACTCTGTGCCAGCAGGCGGAAGGGTAAGCGGACCCGCGAGCTTCGAGAAGGAGGTGTAGTCGTAGGCCAATTCTCTTCCAAGGACTCGTGCCACCCGCGGGTTGCGGTCAGCGCCACGACATACGTCGCATGCAGATCACACGTCGCATGCAGACCGGTGAACCGGTCCACGTCGGGACAGGGATGGGTGCCAGGTATTCATCCGTCGTCGGCACGTTCACGGCCAGCGGTCCGCCGACCCGGGTGGGGCCGGGCGTCAACCGCGTGCCGCTGGCGCCATGCCCGGATCGATCCGTGCTGGTTGCGATCTACCAAGGACGTCATGCCGTCAAGGCGCTATGGCGGCCGCGGAACACCGCTCCCGGAGTCGGGCCGGCGGGCGCGCCGGACCAACGCGCAACGGGCGTAACAGGCGCCTGGCGTCACCGGGCTATACCACCGGACACGTCACCGGATATGCCGCCGGAGGGCCGCCTGGAAGTGCCGGTCACCCGCCACGCGGACCGGCCGAGAAAAAGCCCACCGAGGACGAGCGCGACACCGGCTACGAGACTGAGCCACAGACCCAGGCCCACCTCGGCGGTGGCCACGGGATTGTCCGTCTGGAACGTGCCGATCCGCAGCCGCAGAAGCTTGGCGGCTATCACGTCCCCTGCATTGATCTTGACAGCGCTGAGGACGACAATAGCGCCACCCACGACGGGCAGCGCCAGCCCGAACGGGCGGGCACGGGGGATCTCGGACAGCAGCACGCTGATGACGACGCCGAGAATGCCCAGTCCGAGCACCACCTTGCCGTGCCAGGACAGCTCCAGTCCCGATCTGTTGCTGTGCAGCAGATCGGCACCCCGGTCGGTGAGGGTCGCGCCCGCCCACGGCAGGAACGTCCCCACCACGGCGATCAGTCCCGCCACACCGCACGCATAAACAATCATGTCCGCCGTGCGCGACCTGGCACCCGTCGGCACATCCTCATCCGACACGGCGTTCCCTCCGTCGTTCGCACAGCCACACCATGGAATTTCGACATCCGACGCCCCCCGAAACGCTCGAACGAGCAGACCGTCTCTTGTCTGATCACGGTTCGGACCAGGAGACAAGTAACGGAATGTCCAGAGCTATCCCCCCTACCGAGCCAGAAGCGTACCTGGCAGCACGACCCGGCCGTCGGCGTCCCCCTGTTCGGCCAGGTCACCGACCTGATGCCCACCCGCGGGCAGCCCCGGCCGCCCGGCGTCCAAGGACACGGACCACCGGCTCCACAAAAGCATGATCGCGCCGCTGGCGCCCCGCTCTAAACCACCAGATGGCCGTCGCCGACGCCCACCCAGGTGGTGGAGGTCAGCTCGGTCAGGCCCATCGGCCCACGGGCGTGCAGCTTCTGGGTGGAAATTCCGATCTCGGCGCCGAAACCGAACCTTTCACCGTCGGTGAAGCGGGTCGAAGCGTTGACCATGACCGCCGCGCTGTCGCAGGTCGCGATGAACCGGCGGGAGGCGGCCAGCGAACGGGTCACGATCGCCTCCGTGTGCCCGCTGCCCCACCGGCGGATGTGCGCGACGGCGTCGTCGAGGGAGTCCACCACCCGCACCGCCAGGTCCAGCGACAGGTACTCGGCGGCCCAGTCCTCCTCCGTCGCGGACAGCGCCGACGGGTCCTGGGAACGGACCGCGTCGTCGCCATGGATCGTCACCCCCGCCTGCCGCAGCGCCGCGAGCACCCGCGGCAGGAAGACGTCCGCGACACCGGCATGCACCAGCAGCGTCTCCGCCGTGTTGCACACCGACACCCGCTGGGTCTTCGCGTTGAGGACGATCGCCAGCGCCTGGTCGAGGTCCGCGTCGACGTCGACGTAGACGTGGCAGTTACCGACCCCGGTCTCGATCACCGGCACGGTGGACTCCTCCACCACGGTCCGGATCAGCCCGGCGCCGCCGCGCGGGATCAGCACGTCGACGAGACCGCGCAGGCGCATGAGCTGCTTGACCGACTCGTGGTCGGCGCCGGGCACGAGCGCGATCGCGTCCGCGGGCAGCCCGGCCCCGGCCGCGGCGTCCCGCAGCGCCGCGACCAGCGCCGCGTTGGTGCGCAGGGCCGAGGCGCTGCCGCGCAGCAGCACGGCGTTGCCGCTCTTGAGGCACAGGCCCGCGGCGTCGACCGTCACGTTCGGGCGGGCCTCGTAGATGATCCCGACCACGCCGAGCGGCACCCGGACCTGACGCAGCTCGATCCCGTTGGGGAGCACCCGGCCACGCACCACCGTGCCCACCGGATCCTCGAGCAGCGCGACCTGGCGCAGGCCGTCCGCGATCGCGGCGAGCCGGTCAGGTGTGAGGGTGAGTCGGTCGATCATGGCCTCGCCGGTGCCCGCGGCCCGCGCGGCGGCCACGTCCGCGCCGTTGGCCGCCAGGATCGGCCCGGCGCCGGCGAGCAGCGCGTCCGCCATCGCGTGCAGCGCGCGGTCCTTGTCCGCGCGGGACAACGGTGCGAGCACGGCCGCGGCGTCACGCGCCCGGACCGCGGTCTCGCGGACATCCTCCGCAAGGCTGTTCATGACCAGTTCCTCCCGACCTGACGCTCGTCCGACACGCCACGCCCAGCGGCCGGAAACGACACGATCATGTTCCCGGGCCACCGGAGGACCGCGTGTGCAGGGCGGCGGACCGACGGCGGCACGATCATGCTCCTGCCGCCGGGGCCCGCGTTCCTCAGACCGCGCAGGGCCGGGGCGGCACGACGATGTTCCCGCACCCGGGGTCCCCACCGGATCCAGGGCTCCCACCGGCTCGGCGACGCCAGCCCGGGAGCCCGGAAGCCGGCCCGGGGCGTCCGGACGGCCCACATTTCCGTGGCACTACGAGGTTACCGGCGTGTCAGGGCAGCCACGAGGATTCCCCCACGGGCCGCCGGCGGCCCGGTCACGATTTCCGTGGCGGCACGGGTTCCGTGGCACCACGGGCACGCACACAAACCGTACCCGCGTGCGGAAGCATCGGCGGCGCGTCCTACCGTGCAGACATGCTCGTGCTGCATACATCCGACTGGCACTTCGGGCGTACTCTGCACCGATTTGACCTGTTGGCGGCGCAGGCCGCCTTCGTCGACCATCTTGTCGAGGTCGTCCGGGCCGAACGCGTCGACCTCGTCGTGGTCAGCGGGGACGTCCACGACCGGGCCATCCCACCGGTCGCGGCGATGCGGCTGTTCGACGAGGCGCTGTCCCGGGTGCGGGACGCCGGCGCGCACGTAGTGGTGATCAGCGGCAACCACGACGCCGGCGCCCGCCTCGGCGACAAGGCCGGGCTGCTCGACCCCCGGGTGCGCATCAGGACGGACGTGTCCGCCATCGCCACCCCCGTCACCATCGAGGACGCGCACGGACCCGTCCACGTCTACGCGCTCCCCTACCTGGAACCGGCGGCGGTGGCCGACGCCCTGCCGGCGGTTCCCATCCCGGGCCCCGACGACGCGGCCCACCCTGGCGACACGGTTACGACGACAGATAGCAGCAGAGAAGATACGAATAGCAATAAATCGACGACGGTCAGCGATATTGTGAACACGAAAAGCAATGAAAGGGCCCCGATCGGTGCTGGTAGAGCGCTGTCGCACGCCGCGACGCTGGGCCGGGCCATGCGGGCCGTGCACGCCGACCGGGCCCGGCGCGGCGGCCGCAGCATCGTCTGCGCCCACGCCTGGGTCAGCGGCGGCCAGGCCAGCGAAAGCGAACGCGACATCAGCGTCGGCGGGCTCGCGGCCGTCCCGGCGAAGCTCTTCGACGGGGTCACCTACACCGCGCTCGGGCACCTGCACCGGCCGCAGGCGCTGGACGAGGGCCTGCGCTACAGCGGCTCGCCCCTGCCCTACTCGTTCTCCGAGGCGGGCGACGTCAAGTCGTCGCTGCTGGTGGAAATCGACGCGGACGGCCTGTGCGGGCTGGAGGAGATCCCGGTCCCCGTGTACCGCGGCCTCGCCCGGTTGCGCGGCCGGCTGGCGGAGCTGATGACGGCCGTCGACCACGAACGGCACACCGCCGACTTCGTCTCGGTGGTGCTCACCGACCCGGTCCGCCCGCTGGACGCGATGGCGACCCTGCAGCGCCGCTTCCCCTTCGCGCTCACCCTCAGCCACGAGCCCGCCCTCGACGCCACCGGCGACGAGCTCACCTACGGCCGGCGCGTCCACGGGCGTTCCGATCTCGCGGTGGCCGAGGCGTTCGTCACACATGTGCGGTCCGAGCCGAGCGAGCGCGAACGGGCCCTGCTACAGGCGGCGTTGGACGACGCCCGCCGGGCCGAGGACGCGGCCTGATGCGCCCGCACCGGCTGGAACTCGCCGCCTTCGGAGCCTTCCCCGACAAGATCGAACTGGATTTCGACCGGCTCGGAGCCGGTAGCCTAGTCCTACTGTGCGGCGAGACCGGCGGCGGGAAGACCACACTGCTCGACGCGCTCGGCTTCGCCCTCTACGGAGTCGTTCCGGGGCTGCGGGCCCGCGCGAAGGACCTGCGCTCCCACCATGCCGGCGCGGACGCTCAGCCGCGTGTGCAACTGGAGTTCAGCGTGTCCGGGCAGCGTTACCAGATCACCCGGACGGCCGCCTGGGACAGGCCCAGGCGCGGCGGCGGGGGCAGCTCCCGAGTGAACCCGACCGCCCTGCTCAGGCACCGGACCGACACCGGCTGGGAGTCCGTCGCCCAGCGCAACGAGGATGTCGGGCTCGAGATCGGCCGGCTGCTCGGGATGACCGCCGAGCAGTTCTTCCAGGTGATCATGCTACCGCAGGGGCGCTTCGCCGACTTCCTGCAGGCCGACCACGATGCGCGGGAACGGCTGCTCAAGCGGCTGTTCGCCGTCAGCCGGTTCGAGCACGCCGAACAGTGGCTCGCCGACCAGGCCAAGATCGCGGGCGAGCGGCTGGCCGCCGCCCGCGGCGACCTCGCCCGGGTGGCGACCCGGGCCGCCGAGGCCGCCGCGGCCACCGAACCGAACGATCTCGAGACCGACGCCGACTGGGTCGCCGGCCTTGCCGCTGCCGCGGACGCCGCCGCCCGCACGGCCACGCAGCATGCCGGAGCAGCCGCCGAGGCCCGCCGACAGGCCGAGGAGTCGCTCGACCTCACCCGCGGGCTCGCCGAACGCCAACAGCAGCGGCGTGAGCTCGACGCCAGGCTGGCGACACTCGAAGCGCAGCTCTCGGCGATCGAGGTCATGGCCGCCGAGCTGGCCGCCGCCCGCCGTGCCGCCACCGTCCGCCGTGCCCTGGACCAGGTACGGGAGCGGGCGGACGACCTGACCCGGGCACGGCTGGCCGAGGACGCCGGCCGCCACCGTCTGGAACTGCTCGGCGCCCGGCACGACGTCGACGTCGACGAGCTGGCCCGGCTGGCCCGGGTCGCCCACACCGACATGGGACGCCTCGAGCAGTTCGCGAACATCCTGACC
This sequence comes from Protofrankia symbiont of Coriaria myrtifolia, assembly GCF_900634755.1. Taxonomy (NCBI): domain Bacteria; kingdom Bacillati; phylum Actinomycetota; class Actinomycetes; order Frankiales; family Frankiaceae; genus Protofrankia; species Protofrankia symbiont of Coriaria myrtifolia. The sequence continues at coordinate 6,503 of NZ_CAAAFS010000127.1, read as the reverse complement.
GCCGCCGACGCGGACGACGCCGCCGCCACGGCGGCCGACATCGACGCCGACACGCACGCGGCCGCCGTCGCCACCCTCACCGGATACCTGCGCGCCGAGCTGCCCGAACAGCGCCGTACCCTCGAGGCCAGGCACAGCCGTGCCAGGGCCGCCGCAACCGCCCTGCCAGGCGCACGCGAGCAGGCACGGACGGCCGCCGAGCTGGCCGCCGCCGTACGCCGACGGGGGCAGGCCCTCACCCATGCGCACGACGCGGAGCAGTCCGCACGGCTGGCCCGCGAGCAGGCCGGTGACATCCGTCAGCAGCGCTTCGACGCGATCACCGCGGAGCTCAGCGCCGCCCTGGTCGACGGTTCGCCCTGCCCGGTCTGCGGTTCCCTCACGCATCCCGACCCGGCCGAGGCCCGCGCGGACCACATCAGCAAGGACGACGAGCTCGCGGCCGAAGCCATCGCCAACCGGCTCGCGACGCAGGCCACCGACGCCCGCCGCGACGCCGACCGGCTCGACGAACGGATCCGCACGCTGACGCGCGCGCTGGCCAACCAGGTGGAGCCCGCCACCGCCGTCCCCGGGCCCGCCGGCCCGGCCGCCCCGGGGCAGACCGCACCCGCGGCCGACCTCGGCCCGGCCGGTGACAGGACTGGCGCGATCGGCACAGCGGGCACGGTGGGCACGGTGGGCACGGTGGGCGTATCGACCACGGCGAACACCCCGCCAACAGCTCCGGCGCCGGCGAACCCGGCGCCTGCGAACCCGGCGAACAACACGGTGTCCGCGAACGCGACAACGGCAGGTGCGACAACAGCGGACACGCCGGTGGTGGACGTCACGGCGGTGGGTCCGGCCGGCGGTACGCGCGTCGAGTCCGTCGCACCGCGCGGCCCGTTGCCCTCCGAGGATGTCGGTAGCGGGCCTCCCCGCCCGGTCAGGGCGTTCGCGACGGTAACCGTCCTGGGCGTGCCCGACCCCGTCCCCGGCGGGAACGACGGGAAAACCGATCACAGGAATGATCGTGGCAACGCTGTCGATCACGAAACCACCGGTCGCGAGAACACCGGCCGCGCGGCCGCCGGGCACGCCGACCGCAGGACCGCCGACCCCAGAGCCACCGGCCACAGCGCCGCCCAGCACGGTCCCGCCCAGCACGGTCCCACCGATCGCGGGAGCGACCGCCAGGTCGAGCACACCGATCACCAGGCTGATCATCATGCCGATCACAAGGTCGCCGGCCACGGTGCCGCGGACGGTGTCACACGGCTGGAAGGGCTGCCCGCAGGCCCCGAACTGCCCACCGTGCTCCCCGTCGACGCGTTCGAGCAGGCCGCGGTCGGCCTGGCGGACCGGGCCGAGACGCTCGCCGCGCAGGCCGACGACCTCCCGGCCGCCGAGCGGGCGCTTGAGCGGGTGCGTCAGGAGGAGACCCGGGCCGCGGCCGACCTGGCCGGCCACGCCGCCGGTGAACAGCTCGCCCGCACCCGGGCGCAGGAGTGCCGGGCCCGGGCCGAGCGGCAGCGGGCCAGCCTGCCACCGGAGCTACGGGACGTCGGGCGGCTGGCCGCCCGCCAGCGCGAGGTCGCCCAGTTCGCCGACGCCTACTCTGACTGCCACGCGGCCGCCTCAACCACGGCCCTGGCCGAGGAGGAGTACCGCCGCGCCGCGGCCGGCGCGAGCCACGACGCCCACGCCGCCGGCTTCCCGGACGTGGCCGCGGCCCAGGCAGCCTGCCGGGAGGAAGGCTGGATCGTCGACACCGAGGCACGCCTGACCGCCCACCGCGACGACCTTGTCGGTGTGCGGTCCCATCTGGCCAGCCCCCAGCTGGCCGTTGATCCGGACAGGCCGGCGCCGGTGGCCGAGCGGGAGGCGGACGCGCTCGCGGCCCGGCAGCGGCACGAAGCGGCGCTCACCGAAGCGGCGCGCGCCGACGACCGGGCCCGGCGGCTGTCCGACCTGGTGCCCGCGTTCGCCGCCGCGTTCGCCGCGGTACCGCCGCTGCGCGAGGCCGCGGAGGAACTGCGCGGCCTCGCCGAACTGGCCACGGGCCGTGGCGGCAACCGCCACGGCATGCCGCTGTCGAGCTTCGTCCTCGCCGCCCGTCTCGAGGAGGTCGCGACCGCGGCGAGCGGACGCCTGTCGGCGATGAGCGGCGGCCGGTTCACCCTCGTCCACGACAGCGGTGAGCGGCGGGACCGGCGCCGGCGGGCCGGCCTCGGCCTGCTGGTCGAGGACGCCTGGACGGGTCGGCGGCGCGACACCGCCACGCTGTCCGGCGGGGAGACCTTCCAGGCCGCCCTGTCCCTGGCGCTGGGCCTCGCCGACGTGGTCACCGCCGAGTCCGGCGGCCAGGCGATGGACGCGCTGTTCATCGACGAGGGGTTCGGCAGCCTCGACCCGGACAGCCTGGAGGAGGTCATGAACGTCCTGGACAGCCTGCGCTCCGGTGGCCGGCTGGTCGGCATCGTCAGCCATGTCGCGGACCTGCGCCAACGTATCCCCACCCAGATCACCGTCATCAAACAGGCCAACGGCAGCCACGTACGCACCACCGTCTGAGCTGACTGGCTGTTGGTACGGAAGCTGTAGGTGAAAACCGCTGTTGTCACGACGTTTTCCACCTACGGCGGCGGCAGCCGTAGGTGGAAAACGTCGTAATGACGACGGTTTCTGCCTACGGCTTCCGTTGGAGGAGCACGATGTCGTCGCGGTGGACGATCTCCCGTTCGTAGGAGGAGCCGAGTTCCGCGGCCAGATCGAACGTCGAGCGGCCCAGCATCCCGGGCAGCTCCGCGGCGTCGTAGGCAACCAGCCCGCGAGCGACCGGCTGCCCGGACGGGTCGACCAGGTCCACCGGGTCACCTGCGGCGAAGTCGCCGTCGACCTTGGTGACCCCGGCCGGCAGCAGCGACACCCGCCGGTCCACGATCGCGTTCACCGCCCCGTCGTCGAGGAACAGCCTGCCCTGCGGGGTGGTCGCGTGCTCCAGCCACAGCAGCCGGGACGCCCGCCGCGGGCCGCTCGGGTGAAAGACCGTCCCCACCTCGGCGCCGGCAAGGGCGGCGGCGGCGTTCGCCGCCGAGGTGATGAGCGTCGTGACCCCGCCCGAGGCCGCCATCCGGGCAGCATCGATCTTGGTTGCCATGCCGCCGACGCCCACGCCGGCGCTGCCGGCGCCCCGGGTGCCGACCCCCTCGAGGTCGGCGTCGTTCCGGACCTCGCGGATCATGGTGGCCGAGCCGCGCCGGGGGTTGGCGTCGTAGACGCCGTCCACGTCCGAGAGCAGGACCAGCAGGTCCGCGGACACCAGATGCGCGACGATCGCGGCAAGGCGGTCGTTGTCCCCGACCCGGATCTCCTGGGTGGCCACCGCGTCGTTCTCGTTGACAACGGGGACCACGCCGAGTTCCAGCAGCCGGTCGAGGGTGGTCCGGGCGTTGCGGTAGTGGGTGCGACGCACCACATCGGTGGCGGTGAGCAGCACCTGGCCGACCTGGTGGCCGGCGCGTCCGAACGCGGTCGCGTACCGGTGCACCAGCATGCTCTGCCCGACGCTGGCCGCAGCCTGCAGGGTTGCCAGGTCCCGGGGGCGGCGGGTCAGGCCCAGCGGCGCGAGCCCGGCGGCGATGGCTCCCGAGGAGACCAGTACCAGCCGGCCGGCCCGCGGCAGGAGCGCCCGGACCAGGGCGTCGACGCGGTCGCCGTCGATACCGCCGGCCGCGGTGGTCAGCGACGACGAGCCGACCTTCACCACGACCCGGTCGGCCCGCAGCACGAAATCACGGACGGTCACGCTCTGGCCTCGTCCGCCAGGCCTCCGGGTCCGTCGGGGCCGCCGAGGAGGCCAGAGCTGTCACGGCTGTCGATGTCATCAGGGGTGTCCGGGCCGTGCAGGTCGGCGTTCCGGCCGGCGAGGGCCTCGCGGTCACGGGCCCGGCGGGCGAGCCGCTGCGCACGGGTCAGCCGGGTGGAGGTGAGCAGTCGGTCGTCGCTGCCCCGCGGGCCGAGGGTCGACTCCGGCCCGGCCGCCCCACCTTCATGATCATCGATGATCCGGCCGGCGCGGCGGCTCAGCTGCGGTTCCCAGTCGAAAGTGACATCACCGATGGTGACCGCCACGCCGGACTCCGCGCCCAGCCGGGCAAGTTCGGCCTCCACCCCCAGCCGGGCGAGGCGGTCGGCGAGAAAACCGATCGCCTCGTCGTTGCTGAAGTCGGTCTGCCGGACCCAGCGCAGCGGCTTGGCACCGGTCACGACGAACCCGTCGTCCTGCGCACGCACGGCGAAGTCGGGTTCGTCGACCGCGCGGGGCCGAATGATCACCCGCTGGAACGCCTGCGGCGGCCGCGCGGCCCGATGCTCGGCGACCCGTTCGGCCAGCGCGAGCGAGAGCGCCCGCACGCCTTCGCGGGTCGCGCTGCTCACGGCGAAGACGTCCAGCCCACGGGCGGTGATCTCGGAGGTGACCAGCTCCGCCAGCTCACGGGCATCCGGGACATCGATCTTGTTGAGGACGACGGCCCGTGGCCGGTCGGACAGGTCCGTCGAGTAGGCCGCGAGCTCGGCCTCGATCACGTCGAGATCGGTCAGGGGGTCGCGACCGGGTTCGAGGGTGGCGCAGTCCAGCACGTGGACGATGAGCGAGCAGCGTTCGATATGGCGCAGGAACTCCAGGCCGAGCCCACGCCCGGTGCTCGCGCCGGGTATGAGGCCCGGGACGTCGGCCACCGTGTACGGGGCGTTGTCGCCGGCTTGTACCACGCCGAGGTTGGGTACCAGCGTCGTGAACGGGTAGTCAGCGATCTTCGGCCGGGCGGCGCTGAGCACCGACACCAGCGAGGACTTGCCAGCGCTGGGGAAACCGACCAGCGCCACGTCCGCGACGGTCTTGAGCTCGAGGACGGCGTCCAGCTGCTCCCCCGGCTCCCCGAGTTCCGCGAACCCGGGGGCTTTGCGCCGAGTGGAGGCAAGCGCTGCGTTGCCACGCCCACCCCGCCCGCCGCGGGCGACGACCACCGAACTACCAGCGCCGACAAGATCGGCGATCTGCTCGCCGTCCGGCCGCAGGACGACGGTGCCGTCCGGTACGGGCAGGACAAGGTCGGCGCCGTCGGCGCCGTGCCGGTTGGAGCCCTGGCCGGGCCGTCCACCAGAGGCCCGCTGGTGCGGGTGGAAGTGGAAGTCCAGCAGGGTGGTCACGTCCGGGTCGACCCGGACGATGACATCACCGCCCCGGCCGCCGTTGCCGCCGTCCGGCCCACCGAGCGGCTTGAACTTCTCCCGGTGGACCGACGCGCAGCCATGCCCGCCATCACCGGCGGTGACGTGAAGGATGACGCGGTCAACGAAGGTGGGCACCGCACCGCTGCCTTCCTCAACCGCGGCCGACCGGCAACACCCGCCTGATCAGGCGGACAGAAGCTCCTCGACGGGTATGACGTTGATGACCCGGCGTCCCCGCCGGGTACCGAACTGGACATGCCCGGCGGCCAGCGCGAACAGTGTGTCGTCGCCACCGCGGCCGACCTGCGCGCCGGGGTGGAAGTGTGTGCCGCGCTGCCGGACGATGATCTCGCCGGCGTTGACGTACTGGCCGCCGAAACGCTTCACACCGAGACGCTGGGCGTTCGAGTCGCGGCCGTTGCGCGACGAGCTCGCGCCCTTCTTGTGCGCCATGTCGCTTCAGGCCTTCCCGGGCTCGATACCGGTCACCCGCAGCCGGGTCAGCTTCTGGCGATGACCCTGCCGCTTGTGGTAGCCGGTCTTGTTCTTGAACTTGTGGATCCTGATCTTGGGACCCTTGACGATCTCGACGACCTCGGCGGTCACCTCGACGGACGCGAGCGCGTCCCTGTCGTGGGTCACCACGTCGCCGTCGACAAGCAGAAGCGCGGGCAGACTGACGGCCGCACCCGGCTCGCCCGGAACGAGCTCGACGTCGACGACATCGCCGACGGCGACCTTGTGCTGCTTGCCGCCGCTGGCCACGACCGCGTACACCGGTTCTCCTTGCTGAAGTCGGACGGGCATTGGAGCACCCGAGGACGGGGCGGCCCGACCGCTGATCGGACACCGCCACCCTCAGAGGCTCTGACTGGCGCGGCAGAACACCCCGCGCCTAGCCCCGATTGCACTACCTTAACACCGCTGGCCAACCACACCGCCGCTGGCCAGAACACGCCGCTGGCCAGAACACCGCCGGCCAGCCGTTGATCAGTTATCTGACCAACCACACCGACGCCGACGGCCGACGTGAACCGCCACGACGTTACCACCATGCCGGCCAGCCCCCGCGGCGGCACATACCGGCCCGCACGACAGGCCCGTGGCGCAAGGCGCCCACACCCACCCAGCAGGCGCATCCGGCCATGGCACGGATGAGCCATGGCGTCCCGCTCACCAGCACGCAACCATCGACGCTGGAGAGGGCTGCCCGGGCCGACCGGCAGCCGACACGACAGCTCCAGCCAGACGGGGGTGCACGGTGGGGTGGGTCACGGTGGGGT